>JABUSR010000262.1 GCA_021442645.1 Ruminiclostridium sp. | reverse complement strand
ATGGGATACTTCAGCCAACGTGTGGCCCCGTTGGCCGAGTGTCCCAGGCCGGGCACCTTGACAGCCAGCATGAGTACAAAGGCCAGCAGCAGGATGGTCAGTGCCAGGCCCTGAAGCCCCCGGTAATTCAGCCGGGAGACGAAATACAGAACAGCAAAGCCCAGCAGGGCAAACACGCTCTGACGTTTGAAGTAGTAAAAAGCATCCCCGCCGGTGATGTGTCGGATGTCATAATAGGCCGACGGATAGGAGGCCGACAGCAGCATAACCAGGCCGATTACCACCAGCAAGATTGTCAGCAGCAGGAATGGCATATCCATGCCTCCTACGCTCTTCTGCTTGTTCCGCTCGATCGGTGCCTGTTCTACCCCGACCTTTCTTCTGATCGGCCGCTTCAGCAATCTCGCCACAGGTCTCACCTCCCATTGTTTTTACAGCAGTTCAAGGCACCGTCTCACAGAACCGGGACTCTCCCAACGGCACCGAAAAAGGCCACCACGCAGCACACCAGCGTGATGCCGGAAAAAACGAAAAACAGCTTAGATTCGCTCCAGCCACCCATCTCGAAGTGGTGATGGAGGGGAGCCATACGGAAAATCCGCTTGCCGTGGGTGGCCTTGAAATAGGCCACCTGGATGATATCAGACAGGGTCTCCGCAATGTAGATAATCCCCACCAGGATGAGAATCAGCGGCAGATCCAAGGCGAAGGCCATACCGCAGACCGCACCGCCCAAAAACAGGGAACCCGTGTCCCCCATAAAAACCTTAGCAGGGTGAAAATTATATACCAAGAACCCAGCCAACCCACCGAAGAGCGCCGCAGCAAAGACGGTCATACCGGTGCTGCCGGGGCGATCCCAATACAGGTCGGCATAGGCGAAGGCAGCCACGAAGAAAGCGCACACCGGCATGGTAACGCCGGCAGCCAGTCCGTCCACCCCGTCGGTGATGTTCACCGCATTGACGCAACCCACGATAACAAAGGCAGCGAAAATCATGTACACCACCCAGGGTAGTTTCCACTCCACCCCGAAGAAAGGCACATAGAGGTTGGGAGAGAGGATGCCGGTGTTGCGCAGGAGCACAATAAACAGGATAGCCGCCACCAGCTGGAGCAAAAACTTCTGGCTGGCGGAGAGGCCTGTATTCTGCTTTTTCTTCACCTTGGCGTAGTCGTCGATAAAACCAATGACGCCAAACACTAGGGCAAACAGCAGGACGAGCACAGCGGTGAAATCCCCGTTCAGGATGGCCGAGGCGTTGCACGCCAGCACCACAATGATGGTAGATGCGATAAACATCACCCCCCCCATAGTGGGGGTGCCCTGTTTCGACATATGCCAGGTAGGGCCATCCTCCTTGATGGACTGGCCGGCCTTCAGCCTACGCAGGGCTGGGATTACTCCCTTGCCCAGCGCCGCACTGATGACAAAGCCTAGGACAGCAGCCACCGCGATTTTCACGAAAATGGGATCCATTGGTTTGCACCTCCGCAATGTTTCAACTTCTCTGTTTGCGGCAGAACCTTTCCCCGCGGAAAATCGGAGCTGCCAACCAATTATTATAGCGCATCTTTTCTGAAAAAGGAAGCAATTTCTTCCCCTTTTCCTATCTGAACTTCTTGTGCCCGGATTAATCGGCGCCGCCCAACAATTTCTTCCAGAAATCGCTCTGGCCGATGGCCGCCGCCTCGTCCGTGTTGTCGGAAAATTTCACTTCCACCGCCGTGCCCACATCCAGGAGCACGCCGGGCTCCACCGTCTGGCTGAAGACCTTGCCCTCCGTGCCGGAATCACCGAGCTCCAGATAAAGCCCCAGGCCCTCCATGGTGGTCTTGGCCTCCTCATAGGTCTGGCCGGACAGGTCGGGCATGGCCACGGTCTCGCCGGGCTTCTCCGTACCCATATACAGCACGACAGTGCTTCCTTTTGGCACCGAGCTGCCAGGGTTGGGCGACTGGTCCGTGACCACATCGCCTTCTCCGGAGGTCCGGCAGTTCAGCCCCAGGCCGCTCAGCGCAGTCTGGGCCTCTGCCAGGGTCTTGCCGGAGAGGCGGGGCACGGAAACCCCGTTGGTCCCGGTGGTGGTATTGGTTTTCTGATGGCCCAGGTAGTCCAGAATATCGGCGATCAGACTGCCGGCCATGGGAGCCGCCATATTACCGCCGCTGATGTAGACACCGCTGGCCGTAGTATTCTGACCGGGCGCAGCGGGCTGGGGCCAGTCGTAGGCCAGCAGCACAATGATCTCCGGGTCGTCAGCCGGGGCAAACCCCAGGAAGGAGACGATGATATGGTCCTCGCTGTCCAGGGTCTGGGAAGACCCGGTCTTGCCGCCGATTCGGTAGCCGGACACGTAGGCGTTCTTACCGGTACCGTTTCGGCCGCTCACCACGCTCTCCATGAAGGATCGGACCTGGTCGGATGTCTCCTGGCTGATAACCTGGCGGACCTCAGTGGGTTCGTGATAGCTGACCACATTGCCCTGGGTATCGGTCACCGATTGGACCACATAGGGCTCCATTAGATGGCCGCCGTTGATACAGGCGGATAGGGCAGTGATGAGCTGGATAGGAGTGGTGGTAAAACGCTGGCCGAAAGATGCGGTGGCCAGGGAGGCAATACCTGCCGGGCTTACAAACTCCTCTTTGTCCCAGAACACGCTCTTCTGCTCGCCGGGCAGTTCGATGCCGGTGGTATCGGTAAACCCGAAGTTCTCCCAATATTCGTAGAACTTTTCAGCCCCCAGCCGCTGACCGATGTTGATCAGGGCAGGGTTGCAGGAGTTCATCACAGCCTTACGCAGGTTCTGCGTGCCGTGACCTCTTCGGGCACTACATCGGATGTTCCAGCCGGCCACATTCACAACGCCACTGCAGGAGAACGTGTCATCCTCGCAGACGACCCCCTCCTCCAGGGCAGCCGCCACCACAATGGGCTTAAAGGTGGAACCGGGCTCGTAGGAGGTATTCAGGCACTTGTTGCTCCACTGCTTGAACTGGGCCTGGCTGATGGCATCGGCCAGTTCTTCTTCGGTCACAGCACCGTTTTTCTTCATCTTATTCAGCTTGGCCGCCTCTGTCACATCCACCACAGCGCTGGGATCATTCAGATCGAAGTCCGGGTAGCTGACCATGGCCAGCACCTCGGCAGTCTTCGGATTCATAACGATGCAGAAGGCACCGTTTGTCACATCGAATTTTCGGATCCCCTCTTCCACTGTCTTCTCACAAAGCATCTGGATGGTGGAGTCAATCGTGGTATGCACATTGTAGCCATTGATGGCGTCGGAGTAACTGGAGTATGCCGAAGGAACCTCCTTGCCGGAAGCATTCTTGGCAAAGATCGTGCGTCCGTCCTCACCGGACAACTCCGTATTGTACAGGGCCTCCAGGCCGTATGACCCCTCATTTTCCCCGTTGACAAAGCCGATCACCTGGGATGCCGTTGTCGAGTAGGGGTAATAGCGCTTGGAATCATCGGTCAGGTAAATAAAGCCCTGAAGGTCATTCTCTTCAATGAAGGCCCGTACCTGGTCGGCAATATCGTCCTCCACCTTCTTGGCCAGGACTTCATAGGCCGAGTTGGTCTTCTGAAGACGGACGAGCACATTGGACCGGTCGATGCCCAGGATTTCGGACATCCCGTCGGCAATGAGATCATAGGTAGCCTGGATTTTCTGCTCCCGGTCCGCTTCGATAACGGTCTGAGATCGGGGATTCCCGAACTCATCGGTCTCATCCACCTCCACACGGGCCAGGATATCCCGGGGGGAGAGGATAACATTCTGCACAGAACCGCTGATGGCCAGAATGGCCCCGTTGGTGTCATAGATAGTTCCCCGGTTTGCCGTGGAGGACACCTCCCTGGTCTGCTGGGAAATGGCCTTTTTCTCCAGTGTCTCATGTTGGACCACCTGGAGCTGCCAGAGTTTGGCAAAGAGAATACCAAAGGCCCCCACACCAAAGATACAAGCCAGAATCAAAATCCTCTGCATCCCCTTCCCCCCGAGTCTGCGGGACCGAGGTTTATCAGAACGCTTACTAAATGCCATGCTGCTTCCTCCTTCTTTCTTCTGCTTCGGGTCTTTTTCACATCCTATCCGGTCGCATGGGACGCCAGCCTCTTTATGTGGGAATGAGGGCGCAAGAAATCTTTTTTCTTACACCCTCACGCTCTCTTCCTATCTTATTCCGCCGCCGCTCAGAAGTATTCCTTCACGGCGGTAATCAGGTTCTTTGCCAGGGACATCAGTTTCTCTTTTCCATCCCACGCCTGGTAGTATTCCACGCTGTCCGGCTCGGAAAGCTCCAGGGTATAGGTCTGCCAGTTCTGGATCTTCGTCATCTGTCCGCTGGCCAGCATCTGCTCTTCGATCTCCTGCAAGTCGTAGGCCAACTCGTACTGGGACATTAGTTTGGTCTCCTCTGCCTGGAGCTGGTTCAGCTCACTTCGCAGACTGACCACGTCGTCATTGACCATAACCAGCTGTGCGTAGCTGACCAGAATCATCACCACAACGGCCGCCACCACCAGGATAGCCGCCACCGCTTTGGGTGCAGTTTTCCAGCTCCGGCGGGGCTTTGCTTCGCTGGAGGCCTCTTCCCGGCTCTCTGCTTTTGCCTTCCCGGGCCGGAAACGTCTTTCCCGGGTCGGCCTTTCCATGGGCGTCATTTTCAGAGCTGCGTTCCCACTAAATACTGATCGTGACACGTATTTCCACCTCATCCTGTCATACAGGCTCATTTTCCTATCTTCTCCGCCACCCGAAGCTTGGCGCTTCGCGCACGGGGATTCTCTTCCAGTTCCGTCTTCCCCGGCAGGATTGGCTTTTTCGGGGTCAGCCTAACCTGCGGGATTTTTCCGCAGACACACACCGGGAAGGCCGGCGGACAGTCACAGCCTCTGGCAGCTGCCGCCAGTTCGCTTTTTACGATTCGATCTTCCAACGAGTGGAAAGAGATTACCGCCAGGCGACCGCCGACATTCAGCCGGGGAATGGCCGCCTGAAGCATGCGGGAAATAGCTGTGAGTTCATCGTTTACTGCGATTCGAATCCCCTGAAAAGACCGCTTAGCCGGGTGTTGCTTCTCCCGCAGAGCGGCGGCAGGCATCGCAGAGCGAATCACCTCCACCAACTCCAGGGTAGTCTCGATGGGTTTCTCCGCCCGAGCGCGCTCAATGGCCCCCGCGATGGCAGGGGCGTACCGCTCCTCCCCGTACTGGTAAAGGATACGGCGAAGCTCTTCCCGAGGCCACTGGTTCACCACAGTCCAGGCCGTGAGGGAGTCCTCTCGATCCATACGCATATCAAGGGGGGCGTCATTCATGTAAGAAAAACCCCGCCGAGGATCATCCAACTGAGGCGAGGATACGCCCAAATCAAAGAGCATGCCGTCTGCTCCGGCGATTCCGTTCTCTGCCAGCAGCTGCTCCAGGTCACCGAAGTTGCCATGGAGGAACGTAATCCTGTCTGCCCAGGGGGCCAATCTTGCCCCGCCCTCTTCCAAGGCCTGGGTGTCCCGATCGATACAAATCAGGCGGCCGCCCTGGGTGAGCCGCCGGGCGATCTGCTCCGAGTGGCCGCCGCGCCCCAGCGTTCCGTCGATATAAATCCCGTCGGGCCGGATGTTCAGCGCATCGATGCACTCGTCCAGCAGGACAGGGCGGTGTAGATATTCTCCGCTCATGGGCTTGCATGTCCCTCCCTGAAGGCCGTCCGTGCGCAGCGAGCCCACGATCAATGAAAAAACGGCATTTACGCTCAAATTATATGATAACCCCCTGTAAAAAGCAACTGTTTTTTAGGGGGCTCGCCCATTCTTCACACAATCGTAATATTCTCTTTCCCTCTTTTCTTTTCCCTCTGTTTCCCGTATACTGATACTGTGATATCCCATTTCCCCTTGATTTTCAAAGAAAGGAGCGCCGCTATGGCACGGCTCATCATTCTCTTCACTCTTCTCCTTCCGGTGGCCGTTCTCTTTTTTACCAGGAAGCGCCCCCTGGGTCAGAGCGCCCTATGGCTCATCGGTACCCAGGCCGCACTGTCTGCCCTCTACTGCGTAACCAACGGCATCTCCGCCGGGGATTTCCTCCGGGGGGACGGCCACGGCACGGTCGTTCTTCTGTTTATCTACGCCTCCGACCTGGTGGCTGCCGCCGGCCTGCTTGTCCGCTTTCTGTGGGCCCTCTGGCGTAGGCGGGAGGAGCAGACCCGGTGAGGGGCCCCTGTCTCTTCCGCTGTAGCCTCCCGTTAACTTGTCCACCGTTCCCTGCTCCGACTTTCGCAAAAAGAGGCCGCCCATTGGGCGGCCTCCTGTCTTCTCCTGGGAATCAATCCTCGTCGTATTCGTCTTCCTCTGCCTCAGCGTCATAGATAGGGCGGTGATAATCCTGCCGCTGGGGATCAACCTCGGCAGCACCCAGCACGCTGCGGAACTTGGCACGGGAGTGTTTCACCTCGTCATAGGCGTCTGCCACGGCCTCTTCCACCCGGCGCAGGGCATCGTCACAGTACTCGCTGGCTGCGTGCTTCAGCATCCGGCACTGATTCTCAGCCTCTTCAATAATCTCTGCCGCACGAATTTCTGCCTCGCGGACCACTTCCTCCTCGTTGATGAGGCGTCTTGCGTATTCTTCTGCCTGTTGCCGGATAGAATCGCCCTCTCGTCTGGCAGAGGCAACATAGTCGTTCTTGTTGGCCACCAAATCCTTGGCGCGCTTGATTTCCACAGGCAGTTCTGCCTTCACGTCGTCAATCATGTCCAGGATTCGGTCACGCTCCACTACGCATTTGTCGTTGCTGAGAGGCATATTTTTTGCCTCTTCAATCTCGGTGTACAAGATATCCAGTAATTCTTCAATGCTTCCTGCCATAGCTATGTCTCCTTCGTTTTATTCTCAGTTTTAATCGCACTTTGTTATCAGCCGCTTTTTTACATCCTCCAGAATCTCCCGGGGGAGAAACTCGCTCAAGTCGGCGTTATATCTGGCCATCTCCTTGGCCACGGAGGAACTCAGATAGGTATATTTCTCACTGGAGGGGAAGAAGACTGTATCCAGGTCGGGGTTGAGCTTGCTGTTGATCATCGCCATCTGGACTTCCTGCTCATAGTCGGATACTGCCCGCAGGCCCTTGACCAGGACCCGTGCGCCCTTGGATTTGGCGTACTCAGCAACCAGTCCGCGGTACAGGTCCACCTCTACATTTTCTACCTGGATGCTTTTTTTCAGCAGTTCCACCCGTTCCTCCGGCGTAAACAGACCGCCGTTCTTCTCTGAGTTCACCATCACACAGACGATGACCTTATCAAAGGCATTGGCCGCCCGCTTGATGATGTTGATGTGTCCCAGGGTGACGGGGTCAAAGCTACCGGGGTAAATTGCGGTCTTCATAACCTTGTTCCTCACTTATTTCGTGCCCGTTTTCCGATTTTAGTCGGCAGAGCGCCGGTATAGGGCTGTTCTGATCTTTCCATACCGGTACTCTTTCTGCATCCGGTAAGGCTCCGAAAGGCTGGGCCAAGCAGTACCGGACCCATTTTCGCAGACTATTATACCATGTTCCGACACAATGTCAATCGTTGTGATCGTTTCCAAAGCGTTTTCCAACATACCCGTCCCATAGGGAGGATCCAGAAAGATCAAATCGAACTTCTCCCGGCAGCGAGACAGGAAGGCCTGGTAGTCCCCCTGGATCACCTGGGCACGGTCGGCCAGTTCTGTGATAGCCAGATTCTCCCGGATGATTCCCACAGCCTCCTTCCGCAGATCCAAAAAGGTGCAGTGGGCTGCCCCCCGGGACAGCGCCTCGATCCCCATCTGTCCGGTACCACCGAACAGATCCAGGACCCGTCTGCCCTCGATCTCAAACTGGATGCTGGAAAAGATCGCCTCCTTTACCCGGTCAGTGGTCGGCCGGGTCTCCATGCCGCTGGGCTCCTTCAGTCGCTTGCCCCGCGCCAGGCCGGTGATCACTCGCATGGTTCATTCCTCCTCAGGTTTTTTAAAATAGTTGTATACCGACAGCGCCGCGCTTCCCGGCAGGACGCCTTCCAGCGCCTGGAGGTCTGCCTCCCGGATTGCTTTTACGCTGCCGAAGGTCTTCATCAGTTTTTTTCGTCGGGCCTCCCCGATGCCGGGGATCTTCTCCAGGGCCGAGCCCACGCTGGACTTTGTGTGCTGTTTATGGTGGAATCCCACAGCAGACCGGTGGGTCTCCTCCTGGATCTGCCCGATGAAGGCGAAGAGGGCCGGTACCCCCTGGATGCCGATTTCCCGCCCGTCCGGCGTCACCAGTGCACGGGTCCGGTGGCGGCCGTCCTTCACCATGCCGTAGACCGGGATGGTGAGGCCGAACTCCTCCAGCGCCCGGCTGGCCACCGCCGCATGGGTGTCACCACCGTCGATGAGGATGAGGTCGGGGCGCTGAGCAAAGTCCTCGTCCCCCTCCTTGTCCCTCCGGAACCGCCGGCGGATGGTCTGTTCCATGGAGGCGTAGTCATCCGGCCCGTCCAGGCCCTTCATTTTAAAATAGCGGTAGGCCCCCTTCCGGGGTTTTCCGTCCTCAAATACCGTCATAGCTGCCACGATGTCCGCAGCACCCGTATTGGAGATATCATACGCCTCGATACGTCTGGGGGGCTTCTCCAGTTCAATCCGCTGGGCCAGGAGAGTCAGCACCCTGGCGGTTCGCTCCTCCCGGGTGGTCACCCGCAGGACCTCCTCCCGGGCGTTCTCCTGCGCCATGCGGATAAGTTCCCGCTTGGCACCCCGCTGGGGGGTGACCAGTTCCACCTTCCGCCCGGCCTGGTGGGACAGGAATCGACCGATGTCCGCCGCGTCCTCCAGGTCCTCCGGCAGAAGGATCTGCCGGGGCAGCAGCCCCCGGTTCCCATAGAACTGGGTCAAAAAGGCGGACAGGAGCTCCTCTGGCCCCTCGCCCTCAGTTTGGAAAAGCTGCAGGTCCCGACCGGTGAGGTCTCCCTCCCGGAAGTGGAGCACCGCCACAGCCGAGCGCACCTCGCCGCAAAAGAGGCCCAGTACGTCTGTGTCGGCCAGATAACCGGCCACCACCTTCTGCCGCTTTCCCAGCAGGGATATGGCCTTAAGCCTGTCCCGCAGGGCGGCGGCCTTTTCAAACTCCAGGTTGTCCGCCGCCTCTGTCATCTGGTCGGCCAGGTCCTTCTCCACCTGGCCGAACTTGCCTTCCAGCAGACAGATGGCCTGGTCTATGGCCTGGCTGTGCTGCTCCCTGGGAACCTCCTCCCGGCAATAGCCGTCACAGAGGCCCATGTGGTGGTTCAGGCAGGGGCGCTCCTTTCCGATGTCCCGGGGAAATTTCTTCCCGCAGGCGGGCAGCTTCAGGGCATTGCGCAGGGCGTCGATGATGTCCTGGGTGTCCCCCCGTCCCCCAAAGGGACCGAAGTACCGGGCCCCGTCGTCGGCCATGCGGCCCACCATGGAAAACCGGGGGTAGCGGTCCTTTACGGACAGACGGATATAGGGGTAGCCCTTGTCGTCCTTAAGCATGATATTGTACCGGGGCTTATGTCTCTTAATAAGCGAGTTCTCCAGCACCAGGGCCTCAAACTCCGACCCGGCCACGATGGTATCAAAATGGTCGATCTGGGCCACCATGGCCCGAGTCTTCCCGTTGTGGGAGGCCTGGTCGTGGAAATACTGAGACACCCGGTTTTTCAGAGCCTTGGCCTTTCCTACATAGATTACCGTACCCGACTTGTCCATCATGAGATAGACGCCCGGCTTCAGGGGTAGGCTCAGCGCCTTTTCCTTCAGTTCTTCAAAGGTCATGCCTGCCTCCTCTCTCCCCCTGCCCAGCCGGACAGACCAGAAAAAAAGCGCCGCAAACCGCGGCGCTTTTCTGCTTCTTTGTGTGAATCAGTCAGCGAAATCAGAGCTAATCAGCTCGACCAGGGCATCTACCGCGTCCTTTTCATCGGTGCCGTCGGCAATCAGGTCGATCGTGCTGCCCTTGATGATACCAAGGGAGAGGACGCCAAGGAGACTCTTTGCATTGACTCTCTGCTCATCCTTCTCAACCCAAATAGTGCTCTTGAATTCATTTGCCTTCTGAATAAAGAAGGTGGCAGGTCTTGCGTGGAGGCCGACCTGATTATTGACAGTTGCCTGCTTAATGTACATAGACAGTTCCCTCCATTGTCTTTCCCTTGGAAATAGTACTATTAGTGTAGCAAATTTCCGTGATGTCGTCAATCCCATTTTTCATGGCTCTTACAGAATTTAGCACAAAAATTATCCCGTTTTTGCGGAATCTATTACTTCAGGTCCACAACGGTGACGCCGCTCTCTCCCTCTCCGTATCGGCCCAGGCGGAAGCCGGCTATGCCTTTGCACCGTTTGAGATAGGCGTGGACGGCATTTCGGACCGCACCGGTACCCTTTCCGTGGATGACGGTCACCTGGGTGAGGTTTGCCATGATGGCCCGGTCGATAAACTGGCTCAAGACCAGCTCAGCCTCATCGGTCGTCATGCCCCGCAGATCCACCTCCGCCTTGGCCCCCAGGGAGCGCAGCTTATGCTCCGTCCGGGCGATGTATTTCCTGGTCTCCTTCTGGGCCTGGGTCTCCCCTTGGACAACGCGCACCTCCTCCTGCTTGGCGGTGATCCGCAGGATCCCGGCCTGGAGCTGAAGGATCCCGTCCTTGCTCACAGACAGGACGGAGGCCTGGGTGCCCGTCTTCAGGATGGTCACCGTGTCCCCCTTCTGGGCGGGTCGGAGCATGGGCGGCGGAGCTTCCTCTTCCCGGGCCCCCAACTTGTCCTCCGCCTCGTTCAGGCGGCGGCGCAGGTCTGCACGCTGATCGTTGGCCTTCTGGAAATCCCCCTCCTTCTTCGCTTTCTTCTTCATGTCGTTGAGCTCGGCGAAGATCTGGTCGGCGGTGCGGCGGGCGTCCTCGATGATGGCCCGGGCCTCCGCCTTGGCGGCAGCGGTATTCTTCTCCTTCTCCTTCTGGAGAGAGTCCCGGTACTCCTGGGCTTTGGCTGCAGCCTGTTCCATCTCCTGACGGAGCTTGGCCGCCTCCTGCTGCTCCCGTTCCATCTCCTGCCGCTGCCTGTCCAACTTAGTCAGCACATCCTCAAAGCGGATATTCTCCGCATTGATACGCTCATTGGCCGCCTGGATGATGTGCTCCGGCAGCCCCAGCCGCTTGGAGATGGCAAAGGCATTGGACTTACCCGGGATACCCACCAGCAGCCGGTAGGTGGGGGCCAGCGTCTCCACATCGAACTCGCAGGAGGCATTCTCCACTCCCATCGTGGTCATGGCGTAGACTTTCAGCTCGGCGTAGTGGGTGGTTGCGGCCACCAGGGCCCCGCAGGCCCGGGCGTGCTCGATGATGGCGGCGGCCAGAGCCGCGCCCTCCACCGGGTCGGTGCCGCCGCCCAGCTCGTCGAAGAGGACCAGAGTCTCGTGGTCGGTCTCCTCCAGCATCCCCACAATGTTGCTCATGTGGGAGGAGAAGGTGGAAAGATTCTGTGCAATGGACTGCTCGTCACCGATGTCTGCCAGCACCCGCTGAAAGACCCGGACCACGCTGCCATCTGCGGCAGGGATGTGCAGGCCGCACTGGGTCATAAGGGTCAGCAGGCCGATGGTCTTCAGGGTTACCGTCTTGCCGCCGGTGTTGGGGCCGGTGATGACCAGCGTGTCGAAGGTCTCCCCCAAGGTCAGGTCGTTGGCCACAGCTGTCCTCTGGTCCAGCAGGGGGTGCCGGGCCCGGCGGAGGATAGTACTCCTGCCGGAGAGTTTGGGTTCCATAGCGTTCATATTCATGGACAGCCGCGCCCGGGCAAAGATGCCGTCCAGGAAGACCAGCAGGTCGTAGTTCTGGTTGATGTCCTCTTTGAAGGAGGCCGCCTCGGCGGAAAGCTCCGCCAGGATGCGGTCAATCTCCTTTTCCTCCCGGGCCTGGAGCTCCCTCAGCTCGTTGTTGGCCTTCACCACACCCATAGGCTCGATAAAGAAGGTGGATCCGGAGCCGGACAGGTCGTGGACCAGGCCGGGAATCTCGTTCTTATGCTCGGACTTTACAGGCACCACATATCGACCGGAGCGCATGGTGATGATGCTCTCCTGGAGGTATCTGGCCTGGGAGGAGGAGATAATTTTTTGGAGGATATCCCGGACCTTGCTCTCGGTGGCCCGCATGTGCCGCCGGATGGAGGCCAGTTCCGGGCTGGCCGAGTCGGCCAGTTCTCCCTCCCCCACGATGGATGTGGTGATTTTGTCCTCCAGGAAGCGGTTGGGGTGGAGGGATCGGAAGAGGTAGTCGATGACCGTCTTCCGGTCGCTGTCCCCGTCGCCGTAGTCCTTCACGGCCCGGGCTGCGCCCAGGACCCGGGCGATGTCCATCAACTCCCGGGTGTTCAGGCTGCCGCCCATGTCGGCCCGCTGGAGGGAGCCCGCCACCGGACGGATTCCACTGAAAGAGGGGCTGCCCCGGAGGACCATCATCTCCACCGCAGCAGAGGTCTCCTTCAGGCGCTTTTCCACCTGGTCGGGGTCGGTCTCCGGACGGAGCTCCCGGGCCCGCCGCTTGCCCTCCTCAGTGACGGCCAGGGTGGACAGCAGCTCCAGCACCTTGGGCAGTTCCAGAGTATGAATGGATTTCTCAAATAGTTCTGTCATAGGATCCCTCCTTAACTTAACAGAAACATCTCGCCGAGCCGTCTGCCGAGGCCGCAGGAGGAGGCCGGATCGGTCCCCGCCCCGCCCGGGCCGGGCTCAGACGCGAAGGAGTTGTTTGTAATAGTCCAGGGTACGGAAGCCCCGCTCCTGCTGGGTCATGAGAAAGGCCTCAGCGGCATCCCCCAAAAGCCCCATGCTCTCCGGGGCCAGGGAAAAGGAGAAGAGCTTCCTGGGGTTCCCCGAAACGATATGCCGGGCGGCTGCCAATGCCGCCGGGGACAGGGGCATGGATACCCCATCTCCCAGCGCCCCCCTGCACCGGGCGCAGTGGAGGACCCCCTGCTTCAGGTGGAGACGAGGCTCCTCCGGCTCCGGCAGACCGCAGACGGTACAGCCGTCCAGCAGGGGCTCATACCCCGTAAGAGTCATGAGCCGGAGCTCAAAGGCCGCCTTTACCAGCTCTTTCGGTTTTTTCAGGGTGTCTAGGGCATACAGGCTGTTGAGCAGCAAGGAGAGCAGGTCTGCGGCGTCCTCCCCCTCCTGGCTGGTGCTCTCCAGGAGTTCGGCAAAGTAGGAGGCCAGGGCCAGCAGCTCCAGGTCCTCCCGGACCGACCAGAACTGCTCCTGGGGGTCGGCCTCACTAAGGGTGAGGAACTCTCCCCTCTCCTGAAGGGTCAGTTCCGAGTAGACCAGCAACTGGGTGCCGGCGGTCAACCGGCTGTTCTTTCTCCGGCAGCCTCTCGCCTTCACTGTCTTCTTCCCAAAGTCCCGGGTGAGAACGGTGAGGATTTTATCCGCCTCTTTGTAATTGACCTCCCGCAGGACGATTCCCTGGGTGGTGAGCCGCATCGTCTTCCCCCTCTCGCTCCCCCCGCCCGACGGGCGAGGTCGTTGTTTATCCTTGCCGGGAATCAGTCCCGGTCATCAAAGCCGAAGTTGCGGATGAGGTTCAGGTTATCCCGCCAGTTCTCCTTGACCTTGACCCAGGTCTCCAGGTATACCTTGGTCCCCATGAACCGCTCCACATCCTCCCGTGCCATGGAGGAAATCTTCTTGAGCATAGACCCCTGCTTACCGATGATGATCCCCTTGTGAGAGGCCTTCTCGCAATAGATGGTCACATGGAGGTCAATGATGCCGCTGTCCCGCTCCGTGAACCTGGTGACCTCCACAGCAGTCCCGTGGGGAATCTCCTTCTCCAGGCAGTAGAGGAGCTTTTCCCGGACAATCTCTGCGCAGATCTGCCGCTCGGGCTGGTCTGTGACCACATCCCGGGGGAAGAGCTGGGGGCCCTCCGGCAGGTAGCCGGACAGCAGGTCCATGAGCTCCTCCAGGCCGTCCTTTCGCTTGGCGGAAATGGGCAGGATGGCGTCAAATTCGTGGACCTTGCTGTAGGCGTCAATAACGGCCAGCAGGTCGGGCTTCTCCACAGTGTCGATTTTGTTGATGACCAGAACCGCAGGGCAGCCGATCCGCTTGATCTGGTCGATGAGCTCCCGCTCTGGCCCGCCCACGTTGGGGATGGGCTCTACCAGCAGGAGAACACCATCCACGTCGGCTACGCTCTTCTTTACCACATCTACCATGTAGTCCCCCAGACGGTTGGCCGCCTTGTGGAGTCCGGGGGTGTCCATGAAGACGAACTGGCTGCCCCCCCGGGTGAGGACGGCGCAGATGCGGTTGCGGGTGGTCTGGGGCTTATTGCTGACGATGGCAATCTTCTCCCCCACCAGGGCGTTGGTCAGGGTGGACTTGCCCACGTTGGGGCGGCCGCAGATGGTGATGATGCCGCAGCGGCGGACCTCCTCTTCCTCCTCGGCCATGAAACCAGGCTCCAGGGGGCGCTCCAGGTCCTCGTTCCAGGTATCCCGGGTGATGCCCAGGCCCTCCAGGATGGCCTCCTCCCGGGCCCGCATCCGGGCCTTCTGGGGGCCCTCGTCCAGGTGGTCATAGCCCAGCAAGTGGAGGACAGAGTGGACCGCCAGGTAGGCAATCTCCCGCTGGACACTGTGGCCGAACTCCTCGGCCTGAGCCCGGGCCCGCTCCACAGAGATGACCATATCCCCCAGGGGACACAGCCCGGTCTCAGGGTCCAATTCCTCCGGGTCTTCCCCGGTAGGGGGAACCCCGGGCGTGAGCTCCAGCATCGGGAAAGAGAGCACATCGGTGGCTGCGTCAATCTCCCGCTGTTCCAGGTTAATCTCCCGGATGCCCTCATCGGTGGTCAGCAGCACATCCACCCCACAGGGGATGGTGACCTGCTCTGCCTCCAAAGCGGCGATGATGACCCGGGTCAGCAGGGGTTTGTAGGGGTTGGGGCCGGATAGCTCCCAGTCAATATAGATATCGTGATGGTTCATGTCAGTTCCCTCTCCGTTGCGTTTTTATGACTGCAGTCACTTCTTGTTCTGCTCCCGCCTGTGGGCACCGTTGGGGCCGGAAGCCCGGTTCCTGGCCTTCTCATCCTCCTCGTAAGCCTTGATAATCCTCTGGACAATCACATGGCGGACCACGTCGCTTTCATTCAGGCGGCAGATGGCGATGTCCTCCACCCCGTTCAGCACCCGCATAGCCTCCTTCAGGCCGGAGACCTTGTCCCCTGGCAAGTCAATCTGGGTGATGTCACCGGTGATAACAATCTTGGAACCGAAGCCCAGCCGGGTCAGGAACATCTTCATCTGTTCCCGGGAAGTGTTCTGGGCCTCGTCCAGAATAATGAAGGAGTCGTCCAAAGTGCGGCCGCGCATATAGGCCAGGGGGGCCACCTCGATGTTGCCCCGCTCCACATACTTGGCGTAGCTCTCCGCTCCCAGCATCTCGAAGAGGGCATCGTACAGGGGACGCAGGTAGGGATCCACCTTACTCTGGAGATCCCCGGGCAGGAAACCCAGGTGCTCCCCTGCCTCCACCGCCGGGCGGGTTAAGATAATGCGGTTGACCTCCTTGGCCCGGAAGGCAGCCACAGCGGCCGCCACAGCCAG
>JABUSR010000246.1 GCA_021442645.1 Ruminiclostridium sp. | reverse complement strand
GGATCAGGCCCTCCTCAGGCAGCGTGGGGCAGAGCAGCCGGACTTCTATTGTGCGGGCGGCGCTGTCCAGCACCGCACCGGCGACCAGCCAGGTATCCAGCACTGCGTACAGAGCCGGGTCGGGCTGGTAGGGGGAGAACATTTCAAAAAAAGGCAGGTTTTTCTCTGGCATGGGTTGTTCCTTCCTTTAGGGGATCTCGTCGATGAGCTGCATGAGCTCGTCCAGCAGGGCCTCTTGGGGGACTTTTTTCAGGACCTCTCCGTGTCGGAAGAGAATCCCGAACCCGTTGCCCCCCGCAATGCCTACATCGGCGGCAGCGGCCTCGCCGGGGCCGTTTACCACACAACCCATGACCGCCACGGTGATGGGCTTTTTCACATCCTTCAGCCGCTCCTCCACCGCTTGGGCCAGGGGGATCAGGTCGATTTTCGTGCGGCCGCAGGTTGGGCATGCGATAAGGTCGGGCCCGTCCCTACGGAGCCCTACCGCCTTCAGGATATCTTTGGCTGCGTAGACCTCCTCCACCGGTTCTGCGGTGAGAGTCACCCGGAGAGTGTCTCCAATCCCCAGACCCAGCAGGCCGCCGATGCCTGCAGCGGATTTCAGGGTTCCCATCCGCTTGGTTCCGGCCTCTGTGACCCCCAGGTGGAGGGGATAGTCAGACTGCCGGCTCATGAGTTGGTAGGCCTGCATGGTGGTAGACACATGGGAGGATTTCAGGGAAATGCAGATATCGTCGAAGTCATAGCGGTTCAGCAGAGCAATGTGGCCGAAAGCGGAATCCACCATAGCCTGTGGGGTCACCCCGCCGTATTGGGCCAGCAGGGGCTTCTCCAGAGATCCACCGTTGACCCCGATACGGATGGGGATATTCTTCCGTGCGCAGGCGTCGGCCACTGCCTTCACCTGCTGGGGCTCCCCGATGTTGCCCGGGTTGATCCGGACCTTGTCAGCGCCGGCCTCGATGCACTCCAGGGCCAGCTTATAGTTAAAGTGGATGTCCACCACCAATGGGAGGTCAATCTGCTCCCGAATGGCTCCCACCGCCTTGGCGGCCGCCATGTTAGGGACAGCCACCCGGACGATTTCACACCCGGCAGCAGCCAGTCGACGGATCTGGGCCACGGTAGCCTCCACGTCCTCGGTGGGCGTGTTGGTCATGGACTGAATGGAAACGGGTGCGCCGCCCCCCACGGGGACGCCGCCCACAAGAATTCTCTTTGTCATAGGTCAGTTCACCAGTTTCAGCACATCGCTGCAGGTCACAAAGATTGTCAGCAGAATCAGCAGGAAGAACCCCGCTGCGTTCAGGAAAGACTCATATTTTGGGTCCACGACCCGGCCGGTCACCAGATACCACACCTCAGTGACCAGCAGGAGGAACACCCGCCCGCCGTCCAAAGCGGGGATGGGCAGCATGTTTATGATGGCCAGATTTATGGCGATGAGGGCGATAATATAGCAAACATTCCGCAGTCCTCCTGCCACGTCGCCCCCCTGGCTGCCCGCCTCACCCAGGTAGGACACGATGCCAACCGGGCCGGACATGTCTCTCAGGCCCACCTGGCCGCTGACCAGCATGCCCAGGCCGCTCCAAATCGTCCGGGCAAAGTAGATGCCGGTGTTCCAGCTTTGGGCCAGGACGCCGGTGACTGTGGGCTCCTCCACAACAAAGAGGATGCCATACCGGGTGACCGTCTGGCCGTCCTCCTTGCACTCCCGGGGCACCAGGGGCAGGCCGTTGAGTGTGACCTTTTCTCCGTCCCGCTCCACCACCAGGTCCTTGGTTTCCCCTTGGGCCGCTGACAGGTAGCCGGATACATCGGCATAGACACGAACGCGCTTCCCATCGATTTCCAGGATCCGGTCGCCGGGCTGCAGGCCGTCCTCCCCGGCGCAGGGGAATCCTTCCATGAAATCCCTGACCACAGGCACGGTAAAGCTATTGACCGTAGAAAAAATCAGGGCCAGCAGCAGAAGCCCTGCCAGAAAATTAAAGGCAGATCCGGCCACCAGGATCACAATCTTCTTCCAAGCAGATTTTTCGGAAAAGGACCGGGGATTTTCACTCTCTTCGTTCTCCCCTTCCATGGCACAGTAGCCGCCCACGGGGAAGGCCCGAAGGGAATACACCGTCTCCCCCCGCTCCCTGCTGAACAGGGCCGGGCCCATACCGATGGAAAACTCATTCACCTGAACATCCAGCTTTTTGGCCGCCAGAAAATGGCCTGCCTCGTGTACGGCAATGAGCAGGCCGAACAGAATCACACCTACGATAATATAGAGCAATGCGGTCACCTCAATGATCAGGGATCAGCCGCCGGAGCAATAGCGCTCTGCGGCTTCCCGGGCCAGTCTGTCGGCCCGGTGGATGGAGGCAAGGGTGAGAATCTCCTCCCGCGGCACTTCAGCCAAGGCCTGCTCCACCGCCCGTGGAATATCCCGGAAGGTTATCTTCTCCTCCAGGAATCTGGCCACGGCCACCTCGTTGGCCCCGTTCAGGATGGCCGGTGTCGTGCCCCCCTCCCTGGCGGCCCGAATAGCCAGAGCCAGACAGGGGAATGTCTCCATATCCGGGCGGGCAAAGGTCAGGCTGCCGCAGGAAAATAGGTCCAGCGTCTGGGCGGGGCCGGGAATGCGCTCCGGCCAGGACAGGGCATACTGGATGGGCAGCCGCATGTCAGGCGCCCCCAGTTGGGCAATCACGCTGTTGTCACAGTATTCCACCGCAGAATGCAAAATGCTCTCTCGGTGGATTAGAATCTGAATTTTTTCCGGTGGGACCCTGAAGAGCGACATAGCCTCCAGCAACTCCAGCCCCTTGTTCATCAGGGTGGCAGAGTCGATGGTGACTTTGGCGCCCATAGACCAGTTGGGGTGCTTCAGCGCCAGGGCCGGGGTGACCGATTCCAGTTCCTCTGCACTCCAACCAAAGAAGGGACCTCCGGACGCCGTCAGCAGAATCCGCTTGACCTCCCTGGCACTGCTGCCCTGGAGGCTCTGGAAAATAGCCGAGTGCTCCGAGTCCACTGGGACAATCTCCGCCCCGGTTTCCCGGGCCCGGGCCATCACCATGGGGCCGGCGCAGACCAAGGTCTCCTTGTTGGCCAGGGCAATCCGCTTGCCGGCGTCAATAGCTGCAAGGGTCGGCTCCAGACCGGCGATACCCACCATGGCAGTCACCACCGTCTCGGCCTCCGGTAGGGATGCCGCCGCCAGAACACCCTCCTCCCCGGCCAGGACTCGGATATCCGTGTCCGCCAGTCTCTCCCGTAAAGCAGCAGAGGCGGCAGCATCCGCCGCCGCCACAAGAATTGGCTTATAAATACGAGCCTGCTGCTCCAACAGGTCTATGTTCCGATTGGCCGCCAGGGCGGCCACCCGGATGCCGCAGGTCTCCGCCACCTCCAGCGTCTGTGTGCCGATGGAGCCGGTAGAACCCAGGATAGAAATACTCCGTTGGGTCATAGTATTTGCCTCTTATTTGAATGCAGGGATCCATGCCATGAGGATCTCCACAAGGGGTGCGCAGAAAATCACACTGTCGAACCGGTCCAGCACGCCGCCGTGGCCGGGGAGCAGGGTGCCAAAGTCCTTGATTTTCCGGGTGCGCTTGATGTAGGAAAATGCCAGGTCGCCCACCTGAGAGATCACGCCACCCAGGATGCCGTAAACGGCCAGGAAGTAAAAGTTTGCGTCGACCCCGGCAATCTTCTGGAAGATCAGGCCGTAGATAACGCAGGTCAGCACACCGCCGACCAGGCCGCCGATGGCGCCCTCCACCGTCTTCTTGGGGGAGAGTTCGGGGACCAGTGGATGTTTGCCCAAGAACATGCCGGTAAGCATCGCCGCAATATCCACCACGAAGGGCAGGGCGATGGGCAGCAGAACACAGGCCGTGCGCATCTCGTCGTCCAGCATACCCATGCGGACAACGGAGGACAGGCAGTAGGAGATGATCAGCGCAAAGAAGAATGCACCACCCACCCGGTCGATCTTCACCCGGAAATTGCTCACAAACCCCTCAACAAAGACCAGAAGCAGGTAGACCAGCAGGACTGTCAGCGCGACCACACGGCTCTCTCCGCCGTAGACCCAGAATGGAACGATAATAGCCAGCACGGCGGTATACAGTGCAATACGAGGGTGGTTCATACCGATGGCATGCATCGCCTCATAGGTACCCACTGCCGACAGGACTGCAATCAGTGTCGGGGTCAGGGGTTTGGGCAGCACGAAAAGCACCACCAGAATCAGCGGGATGCCGATGCAACCCACAATTACTCGGTTTCTCATAGGCAGGACCTTCCTTTCTGCGCCGGAGCGCAGGGTTTTGCCGACAGCCGAATGCAAGGCCGGTTGCCGGAAATTAAATTCCGCCGAAGCGGCGGTTTCTCTTTTGATAGTCTGCGATGGCCTGGTCGAGGGCTGCGCCATCGAAGTCAGGCCAGAGGATATCGGTAAAATAGAACTCCGAATAGGCCGATTGCCAGGGCAGGAAGTTGGACAGGCGCAACTCACCGCTGGGCCGGATAATCAGATCTGGGTCGGGGATGTCTCGGCTGTCCAAATAACGGGAGAATGACTCCTCGTTCAGTTCCTCCGCCCGGGCGCACCCCTCCGCCACATCGCTGGCCCACGCTCTGGCCGCCCGAAGAATCTCGTCCCGGCCGCCGTAGTTCAGGCAGACATTAATCTGGTACTTTGCATCCACCCGGTTGCCCACAGACAGGGTCTCCATGCAGAGCTCCCGGAGTTCCTCAGGCAGGGCCGTGATATCCCCCAGGAAGCGGATTCGAAAACCGTCCCGCTGCATCTTTTCCAGGGCCTCCAGCAAATACTTCCGCAGAAGGTCCATGATGGCAGAGACCTCCTCCGCAGGTCGCTTCCAGTTCTCAGTAGAAAAGGCATAGACCGTCAGATAGGGAATCCCCAGGTCCCGGCAGTGGTAGGCAATGGTACGGAAGGTCTCCGCTCCGGCGGCGTGGCCGGCTGTGCGGGGCAGCCCCCGCTTCTTGGCCCAGCGGCCGTTGCCATCCATAATAATGCCGATATGCTTGGGTAGGCGGGAGTTGTCGAGCTCGGCCTCCCCCGCCTGCTTTTTGCTTCTGAAAAGTGCCATAGTATACCGATTACACTGCCATCAGTTCGGCTTCCTTCTTTGCCGTCAGCTCGTCGATCTCCTTGATGCGTTTGTCGGTCACCTTCTGCAGGTCCTTTTCGTATTCCTTCAGGTCGTCCTCGGTGATCTCGGACTTCTTCTCCATGGCCTTCAGCTTGTCCATGGCGTCCCGGCGGATGTTGCGAATAGCGACCTTGCCATTCTCACCGTATTTCTTCACCTGCTTACTCAGTTCCTTACGGCGCTCCTCTGTGAGCTGAGGGAAAGCCAAGCGGATGACCTTGCCGTCGTTCTGAGGGTTGATACCCAGGTCAGAGACCAGGATAGCCTTCTCAATGGCCTTCAGCAGAGTTGCATCCCAGGGCTGGATGACCAGGGTGCGGGGGTCTGGGGTAGAGATGCTTGCCACCTGGTGGATGGGGGTCTCAGTGCCGTAGTATTCCACGGCAATCCGATCCAGGACGCCGGCGTTGGCACGGCCTGCGCGGACGCTGGCGAAGTCAGCCACCACCACGTCAACGGTCTTCTGCATCTTTGCATCATAATCATGGATAATATCAGACATTCTTCATTTCCTCCTCAACAATAGTGCCGATGCTCTCTCCCTTGACTGCGCGGAGGATATTCTCCGGGTCTGCCAGGGCAAAGATCATAACGGGAATGTGATTTTCCATAGCCAGGGCAGTGGCAGGCAGATCCATGACCTGCAGCCCGTCTGCCAGGACCTTAGCATAACTGATGCGGTCGTACTTCACCGCACTGGGGTCTTTTCTGGGGTCGGCGCTGTAAACGCCGTCGATGTTCTTCGCCAGCAAAATCATGTCGGCGCCGATTTCCGCCGCCCGCAGGACAGCAGCCGTATCCGTGGAAAAGTAGGGGTTGCCTGTGCCGCCGGCAAAGATGACCACTTTGCCCTCTTTCAGGTACCTGTCCGCATCTGCATAGGTGTAGCGCTGGGCAACGGGGCCCATCTCAAAGGATGTGAGCACCCGGGCCTCCTGACCCTTTTGCTCCAGCACGTCCAGCACAGCCAGGCTGTTGATAACGGTGGCCAGCATGCCCATCTGGTCCGCACGGCTGCGCTCCATCTTATCTCCGCCGTCCTTCAGGCCGCGCCAGATGTTGCCGCCGCCGACCACCAGGCCAACCTCCACACCCAACCGGGCACAGGACTTCACCACATCGCAGACCTGATAGATAAATCCAAAATCATGGCCACGCCCCGGCGCACCGGCCAGCGCCTCGCCGCTGATCTTCAGAAGAACTCGCTTGTACTGTGGTTTTTCCATGGTTTCCATATCCTCCCCGCGCCAGAGCGCAGAACTTCTAGTTTGTTCTATTTTAATATAATTCTCCCAATTTGCATAGAGGGTTTTCAAACTTTTTCAAAAAAAGACCCCTTCCCGACCAAAATCCGGCCCATTTTCAAAACTCACCACCGTTCGGTCTTTGGCTCGACACCCCGCCAGCACCTCCCGGATTTTCCCGAGCGCGCAAGTAAGGTGCCTCCCGGACACCCTTGGAGACAC
The DNA here is from genome assembly GCA_021442645.1 of Ruminiclostridium sp. Taxonomy (GTDB): domain Bacteria; phylum Bacillota; class Clostridia; order Oscillospirales; family Oscillospiraceae; genus Evtepia. The sequence continues at coordinate 9,043 of JABUSR010000246.1, read as the reverse complement.
CTTACTATTTATCACTTACTGTATACAGACTTTATGCAAAGCCTTTTTGCGGAACGGGCATATAGGTAATCCTGCTCTGCTTCAATCCCATCTTAACAGTGAGTTCCAGCAACATGACTGCAGACTGAGCTGCTTCTAAGACCGGAATGATGTATCCTGCCTCATGAAGTTTCGCCTGCACTGTTTCCGCAACATCGACCATTGCAGTACATCCAAGCACGATAGCCTGCGCTCCATTTTCCTTGATTGCCCGAATGCTTTCTTCTAACAGTGCCCGGCAGAGCTTGTCATGATTAGACAGGTCCAGCACAGGAATGTCCACGCTCCGAACGCAGGCCACTCGTTCTGTCAGGTGCGTCTTTGCAATTTCTCCCTGAATCATAGGCAGAACATTCGGCAAAACGGTAACAATGCCAATTTTGTCCGCCATACCAAGTGCCATGTGCATCACAGGCTCAAACCCGCCATAAACGGGAATGTTCACACATTCACGAGCTGCACGAACGCCAGGGTCTCCGAAGCAGTTGATAAACACGCCTTCATAGCCGGCCTTTTCCGCCTCGATACAATGGCGGATAATGTCCGGTGCGCACATCGCCTCGTCATATTCGCACTCAATGCTGAGTGTCCCTTCTTTGATCTGGGTAATATCCATGACCGTATCTTCAGACAGATATTTATTGATATAATTCTCCATTTCCGGGGAAATTAATCCTGGCGCAGTCACCGGAACGATATCCAGCAGTTTCATAAGTCATCCTCCTATCCAGTTTTATTTAAGATTTCAAATCGCCTGCAGCCTTGATTTTGACGCGATTTGTGTTCCCCGGATAATACGCAAGCGGAACATCCTCAACCTCAATAATTTCAACGGTTTCCTTAATGGCTCCGGCTTTAACTGCCAGCGAGATCGCATCTGCCTTTGCCTGCTCCAAGGCTTGCTCACGGGGAAGAACATTATAGTCGATAAGCTGCTCATAAGTTCCGCTCACCTTAGAAATGGCAGAACCGATTGCGTTGGCACATCCGAAATGCTCCGGCTTCAGCACGGTAGCGGCGCCAGCCAGATTTTCAGGTAGGATAATGGAACCGCCTCCGACAAGGATCACATCACTGTCCGCATTGGATATCTTCATCGCATCAAGGGAGTCCTCGACCAATGCTCGCATAACATCCATCGCCTTTTCTGCCAGCTCCAGCGGAATCTCTGCGGCTTTCTGTGCATCGCCAACGTCTGCCATTCCCAAGCGAACGGCAATATCCGTTGCTGTCATCACATCGCCACCGAAAACCATCGCCTCTTTGGTGATTTGATATCCCACGCTATCAGGGCCAACCGTCACTGTTCCGTCTCCCAAACAACGTACAATAGATCCGCCTCCCAGTCCGATGGAGACCACATCCGGCATTCGGAAGTTGGTGCGGACGCCGCCGATGGTTACAGCCACACTGGACTCTCTGGGGAAGCCGTTCTGAATCACACCCAAATCTGTGGTGGTGCCGCCGACATCGATGACAATGGCATTTTTCAGTTTGCTCAAATAGCTGGCACCACGAATCGAATTGGTAGGACCGCAAGCCACCGTCAAGATGGGATACTTCCTTGCGTGCTCCATGGTCATCAGTGTACCATCATTCTGACTCAGATAGACTTCCGCATTGGTAATACCCTCCTCGGCAAGACTCTGGGCAAATCCCTCGGTAAACCGCTGTGCCACTTGCCAAAGTGCGGCATTCAGGATGGTGGCGTTTTCCCGCTCAACGAGACCCATGGAGCCGATTTCACTGGAAATGGATACGTGGACATCCTCTCCCATGACTTCCCTGCACAGTTTTGCAGCCTCCAGTTCATGGTCGTTTCGAACAGTGGAAAAAACGCAGGAGATGGCAATGGATTTCACTTCTTTCTCTTTCATTTCCAAGAAGAAAGCCGTTGCTGCCTTTACATCAAGCGGAGCAAGTTCCTTGCCGTCATACTCGAACCCGCCGCCTACAATGGTACTGCCGACAGCGATTTTCTGAATATCAGAGGCCCAATCCACCATGGGCTTGATTCCCAAGGTGGCAGGGGCTCCAATCCGCAAAATGCCGATGGGTGCCAGATTCTTCCGCTCTACTATGGCGTTGGTACACTGCGTTGTACCCAGCATAGCCTGACGAATCAGATTCCGGTCAACGCCGGAAATGTCAAGCACCTTTTTGATTGCACCCACAATTCCCTCATATATGTCGCCGGAGGTGGGGTGCTTGATATCTGCGATGACATTGAGGTCCTCATCAATCAGGACAGCATCGGTATTGGTACCGCCCACATCAATGCCCAACTTATACATCAGCTATTCCCTCCTTTGCAGCGAATCTCGATTGGAATATAGTCAGTATCCACACCAAAATATCTGGGCCCAACCAAATCAAGCCCAGCCGGTGTCCGCCACAAATCGAAACATTTCAGGCCCACAACTAAGACTCGCTTGCCGTATTTCAGTGCGTCAGTGGTAACCGGGGCAAAGGTCTCTGTATCCACAAGGCAGATCAAATCCGGCGTGGTGGCCAGAATCTCCCCCTCAACAGTCGCCGTCAAATTCTCATTCTGGAATTCCACATAGGCACTTTGCCCCTTATAGTCTCCAATTCCCTCCAGGACGACTTTGCCAAAGTTGAACGCGCCCCGCGTCTCCCGGAGCACATCGACAATTTTCCCCCGGAACAGGCGGAAGCCCCCTGAGAATTCCAGGAAATGTTCCTCCGGAGTTTTGCTACCGCTGTCTTTGACGGTTCGGATTGCCTCGCCCAGCTTCTGGCTGCGCGTGACAATATTTTTTACAGCGTACTGCTTCATTTGCACCCCAGTCATAGGGTAGAGAGAAACAGAAACCGAACCACCGCAGCTCATGGTAACAGCGCGGGCCAGTTCTTCCGTCCACTTGTTTGTGATGGTCTCGAAAATCACACAGTTTCCCTTTTCATCCGTCAGTGCCATGGGCGATGCACTCATGCCTCCAATGGTAAATGTGACCATTTGCAATTCCGGGAACGCACGGCCCATCCCATCGGCATCCACCAAAGGCAGACCAAGGCGGGCGCAAGCAGCGATGGGGAGCATGGAGTTTACTCCACCCGCCTCAATGGGCAGAAAGGCATAGACTTTCTTGCCAAAGAAGCGAGAAACCATATCGTAGAGGGTCTTGTATTCATTGCCGCCAATGGCCTTTTCTGCCAAAACGGTTGGGGCTCCCATCATGGCGATGGGAATCACCAGCGCATCGTCCGGGACCTCCTCAGGATCCAGCAGGGTGACCTCGCCGCATTCCTTGACAGCCCCGATGGCGACCAGCTTTCCTACATAGGGATCTCCGCCTCCGCCGGCTCCAAGCAAAGCTGCGCCGAGAGCAATATCTTCAATTTCTGATATTCCGATTTTACGCATTTTTCACACTCCTTATTTTTTCCCCGGCACCAGCTTTACCAGAATAACATACAGGACCATGGACACTACAATACCGTTGATCGGACCAATAAAGAAGGGTACATTCAGGAAAGCAGTAGCTGCAAAATAGGAGAAGGTCCCGCCCGTCATACAGGCCACAAATGCACCTACTAAGAATGCAACCAGGCCGGGAATGTACACGCCGTCCCTAATCACAAATTTTTCTTTGTGCCCCCTGCACAGGATCCAGTAGTCGGCAATAATCACGCCAACGAAAGGCGGAACCAACGCACACAGCAAAGAGAGAAAAGTCTGGAACTGGTCCATAATGCCTACAGCTGCCAGGATTGTGCCGACAAAGCCGGCGATCCAAGTGCAGACACGGCTTCGTTTTTCATCCAGCCCCAGAAGGATGGACAGAGAGAGTCCTCCGGAATATGCATTGGTAACATTGGTCGTCCAAGTTGCAGCAATCAAAGCCACCAGGCCAATAGCCGGAACGCCGGCTGCGGTGAGCACCACAGTGATGTCATACTGCCCAGTGACAATGGATAGGACGGCGCCGATGACCAAAATTAGAAGGCCAGAGGGGAGCACGCCGACCACAGAGGACTTAATGACATCGCCCCGGTTCTTAGCAAATCGGCAATAATCAGCCGCAAGAGATCCGCCTACCGCAAATGAGCCCACCGTTGTGCTGATGGCAGCGACAAAGGAGATTGGCGCAACCGGAACGTAGTTGGTAATGGCATCAAAGCCATTGTTGCTGGTATATGCTACGACCATGCCATAAATCAGGACAATGATCAGCAGAGGCACGGCGATGTAGTTCAGCCATTTTAAACCTTTAAATCCAAAACAGGCAGTGGTCACCATAATGATGCCCCACACCACCGAGCAGATCCACACGGGGAGTTCAGGGCCTCCCATAGCAGCCAGCATAGAGGCAAACGAGGCACCGCAGACGGCTGCCTGGATGCCGAACCAGCCGATGCAAGCCAATGCCAGAATGGCACTGACAACATACTTACCACCTATCTCACCCAGAGCACCGCCGGCCATGACAGCCGTAGGCAGTCCGGTATCGCACCCCTGAATGCCAACGAAGCACATATAGAAGCATACAATACCGTAACCAATCAGGATCGCGAGGACGCAACGCCCCAAGGTGAGCCCGCTACCAAGTACGCCGCCCACCATAAGGCAGGAAACGCAAATCATTGCACCTATCCACACCAGTGCGATAGACCACCAGTTTTGCCGCTGATTCTCCGGAATCAAGAACCCGCTTTTCTTTTCATTCATATGGACACCTCCTAAAAATGACAACGACCGAGGCATTTCACTGCCATCGGTTTTTTATACTATACTACTTCAGCAGGTGTACAGGAATTATCGAAACGGCAGAAAAAACCAGTGTGGCCATTGTCCGAACGGACAATGGCCACACTGGTTTTTATTGGATAAGCCTATTCACTGCCACGGCGAGATAAATCGGATATCCCTCCGGCATAGTGTCGGGCCGAAAGCCAAGGAAGTCGGTAATTTTTGAAATACGGTATTTTACCGTGTTGATATGCAGGAAAAGGAGAGATGCCGCCTTCGTCACACTCCCATTGGCGTCCAACAGAAACGCTCCTAGAGTATCCTGTACAAATAAGTCTTCTTTTCCTGCCTGAAGCTGGACAACCTTGTCAAGGCAAGAAGCAAGTTCCCGTTCCCCTGCTTCAATGACTCCGCGGCAGGTTCTGGCAAACGTGATTTCTCCTGACGAAAATGTACTTCGAATCGGATAAATTTTCCGCACATCCGGCAAAAATTGCTGATGTAAAAGATATGCCGCCCGTACATCCGTTGTGTTTTGCAGGCCGGGGCATCTTGTGAGCGTAGCTTTTGAATCCGCTTGCTGCATCAGGCTCAGAACATTTTCGGAAAGCCGCTGCGCTGCGCGCAGAGAACTAGGTGTGTTCATAAAAATCAAGAGCGTTTCTTCATAGAGATCAACGACCAGGGTTTCCACCTGACCTGCTAACAGGTTCTTGATCTCTGTGACTTTTTCTCCCGATATCTGTGTCTTGTCTCCCTGAACAATCCACATTTCATGAATGGCCGCTACATCCACATGAAAAATATCTGCCAGCCTGCGCATCTTCAGCGGTTCATCCTGAATGATGGCCCGAACCAATTCATGGATTGCAACTTCATGATGCCCCCGCCCCCAGATACTGATACAGATACGAATGGTGTCCTCAACTTGTTTTAGTTCCGCCTCAGTTAGTGAAGTCCCCTCTTTAATCAGCACAAGGGTATAATTCGTCCCGTTTCCAATTTGAATGGGGATTCGGTATGATTTGGCATCCGGCAGGAAGGAACAATCTAGCATCTCTGTGGTGCCATGCTGTACCTCCATCTGCATCAAAATGGACTTGATACGAGGCTCAAGACTCCTGGGCCATGTCACCAGGTTCAAGATTTCCCCGGAGTTGCTGCAAAGACCAAGGCTGGCAGAAATACGGTCGCTGAGCATTTTAAGCGCGGTATTGACCGACTGAAGGTATGGGGGAAGGTTTGAAATCCGGTCCAGGATATCGGTAACAATGGAGTCGTTTCTTGTTTGATCCCGATAGATACAACCCATAATATCACATATGACCTCGCCGTATCGGAGGGCTTTTTCTCCCTCTGGCATACTAATTAGCACAAAGTCCAAATCATTGGCCAAGTCAATAAGTCGCTGGTCCACTTCGGGCATATAGATGCCCACATAAAACAAAATAAGTCCAACCTCTCCACCCGCAGCAAGTTTCCGAATGTTAGTGCACTGCTGCTCTACATCGTTTGGAATCCCCAGGAAGCCTGTAATCACAATTTCGCTCCCATAAAATTCACCTTGGGGAAACAAACCGTCCACCAGATAATTTGGGTCAGTGGACTCCAAGACAGAAACAGAGGAAACCGTCCTCATTAGCCCGTTATGCCCGCCAAGAATAGAAGCCCGCCGCAAGGAGGGCAGTTCCATCAAATCACTCACTGTTACGCTCATTCGCTCTCACCCCTTTGCCGATTTATGATACAACGACAGCTGTTTTGTCTCAAAATAACATCGTCGGGTTTGTCCAAAAGCACAAAACAGTATAGCACACTTTTCCCCGGATGAAAAGAGAAGTATGCCGGCGATTCTCATCCTACAAGGGGTCAAAAATGCGCCTCCCGGAGCACTCCGGGAGGCGCATTGCTGTTTTTTATTCCACAGAAATCAGGTAGCGGTAGACCGGCTGGCCTCCCCGAAGCAGGGTAATCTCAGCATCCGGGCAGATAGCCTGGAACCGGGCCGCAGCGGCCTTGGCATCGGCCTCCTCCACACCTTCACCATAGAAGATGTTGATGAATTCACCGCCCCGGTCTCCGGCCTCACCGGCCAGCTTATCCAGGATCACGTTCAGGTCCGTCTCCGTGCCGAAGAGCTGGTTATCTACCAGGGCCAGGTAGTCGCCCTCCTTGATGGCATTGCCGTCAAACTCGGAGTCCCGGGCTGCATAGGTAATCTCCATGGTGGTCACCATACCCATGGCCTCTTCCATAGCCTCGGTGTTGGCAGCTTCCTCCCCGTCTGGATCCACTGCAATCATAGCGGAGATGCCCTGGGCAACGGTCTTAGACTGTAGAACCACGACCTTTTTGTCTTCCACCAGGTCCACGCACTGCTGGGCCGCCATAATGATGTTCTTATTGTTGGGCAGAACGTAGACAATTTCTGCCGGGGTCTTTCGGATCTGATTCAGAATGTCCTCCGTGGAGGGGTTCATGGTCTGGCCGCCGGAAATGACGCCGTCCACCCCCAGATCCTGGAACACCCGGGCCAGGCCATCGCCGGCAGAGACAGCTACAAAGCCGTACTTCTTCTCCGGAGGTGCGTCCTGGCACTCCATGGACTCCAACTCTGCTTCCACTGCGTCCAGGTCATCAATGCTCTGGGCCTGCTTGCCGGCAGCCAGTTCTTCTGCCTGGGTACGCATATTTTCGATCTTGGCCAGCTCCAATGTGCCGTACTTCTGGGCCTCGGTGAGGGCTTCGCCGGGAATGTCGGTGTGAACGTGAACCTTGAACTCCTCGTCTCCTTCGCCGATGACCAGGCTGTCGCCGATGGACTCCAGATAGGCCCGGAACTCCTCCAAAGGACGGTCGGAGGTCCGGCGGACGATAAAGACGGTATCAAAGGTGAAGGTAATTTCCTCGTCTCCAACAGCGGCAAAGTCGGCCCTCTCCTTCTGGGCAGGCTCTTCTGCCCCGCCCTCAGGCATGGCCACGCCCCGAAGCTCATCCAGCATACCCTTCAGGATGATCACGAAGCCCACGCCGCCGGCGTCCACCACACCGGCCTTTTTCAGGACGGGGTTCATTTCGGTGGTGGCGGCCAGAGTCTCCTCCGCCTGGAGGATGGCAGATTCCAGAACATATTCCAGCGCAGTGTTCTCCTCGGCGGCCTGGGCAGCACGCTCACCGGCCAGGCGAGACACGGTGAGAACAGTGCCCTCAGCCGGCTTCATAACAGCCCGATAAGCGGCCGCTACGCCAGCGTTCAGGCCCTCAGCCAGGTCGATGCCGTCCATGGACTCCTTCTCCTTCAGAGCCTTGGAGAATCCCCGGAAAATCAGGGACAGAATCACACCGGAGTTGCCGCGGGCACCACGCAGCATGGCAGATGCGTTTACGGAGGCCACCTGGCCGATAGTGCTGCATTTCTTCTGCCTGAGTTCTGCGGCTGCAGTACCGATGGTCAGGCTCATGTTGGTGCCGGTATCTCCGTCAGGCACGGGGAAAACGTTGAGCTCGTTAATCCTCTGTTTCTCTGCATTCAAGGAAGCTGATGCGTGGATGATCATCCGCGCCAGCATTCCCCCATCAATGAACTGTACCATAGTCTCTCTCCTTCTTACTCCTCATCCATCGCATCCACATAGACGTCCACGGCGCGCACCTGGGCGCCGGTCATCTGGTTCACCGCATAGCTGACTTCACTCATGATCGAATTGCTCACTGCGGTGAGATTCACACCCGTGTCAACGATGATATGCAGTTCGATGGACAGGGAATCGTCCTCATGGAAAACGACCCGCACGCCTTTAGCCATAGACTCGTTCCGGAGCAGGTGGACCAGCCCATCCTTTTTGGACCGGGCCGCCATGCCCTTCACGCCAAAGCAGCTCGTAGCTACCGCACCGGTGATGGTGGTAAAGACCTCACTGCTGATCTGGATCTCGCCTTTATCATTCTGAAACTGCATCGTGATTCCATCCTTTCTGTGTCGGGTCAGATTCTTGTCTGGCCTTAATTCGGAAAGCCGTATAATTTTTTACCTGGGCACATTGTTTTTTTCCACATTATCATGTAGAATACTACCATACACAAGGGAAATCTTGCAACTGTGTACAGGAGGTTTTTTATGAAAAATCTAAATTTGGTTCTGACTATTGCCGCCGGTATCCTGGCTGCCGCCTCCGTCATCTGCCTGGTAATCGCCAACATGGAGAAAATCCTCTCCTGCCTGAGCACCTCATCCTCCGTGCTCAAGGAGAAAACTGCTTCTCTGTGCTGCTGTCCCTGCCGGGCCAATAG
>JABUSR010000149.1 GCA_021442645.1 Ruminiclostridium sp. | reverse complement strand
AAGGGACTCGAACCCTCGACACCCGGAACCACAATCCGGTGCTCTAACCAACTGAGCTATACCCACCAAATATTCAATTGCAAGCAGTGGAGAAAAATGGCACGCCTGAAGGGACTCGAACCCCTGACCCACTGCTTAGAAGGCAGTTGCTCTATCCAGCTGAGCTACAGGCGCATAAGAGCGCGGTGGGATGAATCCTCCGCTTGGTCGGCCTTCCGCTGCCAAATTGAATTGGAGCGGGTGATGGGAATCGAACCCACGCGACCAGCTTGGAAGGCTGGGATTCTACCATTGAACTACACCCGCACAGATTGCGATTTGCCCGAACCGTTAGCTTGCTTAGAATACCACACATTCCCTTTGATGTCAACCGTTTTTTCCTGATTTCAGAAATTTTGTTGCAAAGTTGCTTCGCCCTAGTGCCGATAATCTGATGCTCCGGGGACAAAAAACGCCGGGATGGAAATCCATCCCGGCGTTTTCCGTATAAACTGTGTTACGATTACTCGGCCTTGGGTGCCTCTGCAGCAGGTGCTGCATCTTCAGCCTTAGGAGCCTCAGCAGAAGGGGCTGCAGGAGCCGGATCTGCTGCCTTGGGAGCCTCAGCGGCAGGAGCTGCGGGAGCTGACTCTGCTGCCTTGGGGGTTTCCTTCTTGGGCTTGGGCGGCAGAACCTTGCCGTCCACAGTGATCAGCTGGCGGGGACATGCGCGGGAGCACAGGCCGCAACCGATGCAGATTTCGTAGTCGATCTTTGCCAGGAAGTTGTCCATGATGATGGCGCCTTCCTTGGGGCAGGCCTTCACGCACAGCTTACAACCGATACAACCGTTGTCGCAGGACTGACGGGTAGCGGGGCCCTTGTCGTGAGAGGAGCAACGCAGCTCGACATACTTCTTGGAGTTGCGGGGGATAATCTTGATGATGTTCTTGGGGCAGGCGGTAACGCAGGCGTTACAGGCCACGCACTTATCCACATCAACTTCAGCAACACCATTCACGATATGGATAGCGTCAAACTTACAGGCGTCCACGCAGTCGCCGCCGCCCAAGCAGCCATAGGAGCACTGCAGGGGGCCCGAAGACACGCGAGAGACAGCCAGACAGCTGGACAGACCAACGTAGTCATAACGGGTCTTTTCGAAGCCGCCGCCGGTACACATGACCTGAGCAACCTTGGGCACGCCTTCCTCGACCTCAACACCCATGATTTCGCCGATCTTCTTGGCGAGTTCAGCACCACCGGGGGCACAGGCGTCGACAGGAGCGAGCCCCTTGACCACAGAGTTGGCATAACCGCCGCAGCCGGGGTAGCCGCAGCCGCCGCAGTTTGCGCCGGGCAGAATCTCGCTGATGGCTTCCTCGCGGGGATCCTTTTCCACCGCGAAGACCTTGGAAGCGATGGCCAGAATGATACCGAAAATGATACCCAGGATCGTCAGAACGATAGGGGCTAAAATAGTAGTACTCATAATTCTTTCCTCGCCTCCTTCTTACCAAACTTTCAGGCCGGAGAAGCCCATGAATGCCAGAGCGATCAAGCTGGCGGCCACCAGAGCAATGGGGAAGCCTTCAAAGGCCTTCGGAGTCTTGGCGAACTCCATACGCTCACGAACACTTGCGAACAGAACGATAGCAACCAGGAAGCCGACACCGCCGAAGATACCATAGGTCAGAGCTTCGCCGAAGCTGTAGCCCTTCTGCGCATTCTGCAGGGTGACACCCAGCACGGCGCAGTTGGTGGTAATCAGGGGCAGGTAAACGCCCAGTGCTTCGTACAGAGAAGGCACAGCCTTCTGCAGGAACATTTCCACAAACTGGACCAGAGATGCGATGACCAGGATGAAGGTCACGGTCTGCATAAAGCCCAGATTGTTTGGCACTAGGATGTAGTTGTTGATGGGCCAGTTAACGGCAGATGCCACGGCCATAACAAAGATAACTGCCATACCCATGCCCAGTGCAGTATCAATCTTCTTGGAGACGCCCATGAAGGGGCAGATGCCCAGGAACTGGGACAGGATGAAGTTGTTAATCAGAACTGCGCCCAGCGCAATGGAAAGCAGGCTAGTGATATTTTCCATTACTTAGCCACCTCCTTGGACTTCTTGGGCTTATTCATGAAGTACTGAACCGCTGCGATAACAACGCCCAGGGTCAGGAAGCCGCCCACAGGCAGAATCATACCCAGAGCAACCACGTTCTCGGGCAGAATCTGATAGCCGGCACCGCCGTTGAGCAGACCGCCGCCAAAGGTGCCGGCGCCCAGGAACTCACGGATGACGCACATGATGGTCAGAGCACACATGTTACCGAAGCCCTGGAAGATACCGTCCAGTGCAGATGCGCCGATGCCGTTCTTGGAGGCGAAGCCTTCTGCACGGCCCAGGATGATACAGTTAACAACGATCAGAGGAATGAACAGGCCCAGGCTCTTAGACAGAGCAGGGATGAATGCCTTCAGCAGAAGGTCAACCATGGTAACGAAACCAGCAATCACGACGATGTAGCAGGCAATACGGACCTTGGAGGGGATAATCTTACGCAGAGCGGAGATAACCACGTTGGAGCAGGTCAGGATGACGATAACTGCAACGCCCATGCCGATACCATTGAACATGGAGGTAGTGATTGCCAGCAGGGGACACATACCCAGCAGTTGGACCAGTGCAGGGTTCTGGGTAATGAGGCCGTCAAAAAATTGTTTCTTTACATTCATTGTTTCGAACCCTCCTTAACCCAGTTTTTCCACGACCAGGCGGGCGGCGTTGACGCCGTCACACACTGCGCGGGAGGTGATGGTGGAACCGGTGATAGCCACAACACTGCCGCCGTCCTTGGCAACTTTCACTTCGCCGGACAGGCCCTTGAACTGTGCCTGCCACTCGGGATCAGTAGCCTTGGAGCCCAGGCCGGAGGTCTCGGCATGGGAGATGACGGCAATACCGGTAACCTCACCGTTGGCGTCGATACCGGCCATCATGTCCAGGGCGCCGCTGAAGCCATTGGGAGAGTTGGTCTCCACCACATAGCCAATGTCGCCGGCCTTATAGACAGCAACGACAGGAACCACGATGCCGTTCTCAATGGTGATGTCGGCATCTGCGAAGTCGACCTCTTCATAATCGTCCGCAGGCATGACCACCTGCAGAGATTCCTGAACGGTCTTTGCGGTGTTTTCTGCAATAGGGCCTTCCGTCACACCATTGACCAGGCCCAGCAGAGCTGCAATAACCAAGCAGATCAGAGCCAGCACAATCACGAGGCTGGCCATGCCGGATTCTTTCTTAGCGGGTGCGTTGCTCATGCCTCAGCCCCCTCCTTTGCTGCTTTCTTTGCTGCCTTTGCCTTTTCCTTCTCGGCCTTCCGCATCTCAGCAGTGACACCGAAGCGCTTGGGCAGGGTGTACTTATCGATGAGCCAGACACAGATGTTCATGACAAGGATGGAGTAGCAGACGCCCTCGGGATAACCGCCGAAGTAACGGATGAACACCACCAGCAGGCCTGCACCGATGCCGAAGATGATCTCGCCCTTGGGGGTGTTGGGGCTGGTGACATAGTCGGTCGCCATGAAGAAGGCGCCCAGGAACAGACCGCCTGCGAAAATCTCACGCAGCATCCACTCGAAGACATTGGCGCCTTCGGGAGCACGGGAGAAAATCAAGGTCAGGACTGCCACTGTCAGGATGTAGGCAGCAGGGATGCGGATACGGATAACTTTCTTGGCGATCAGATAGATGCCGCCAATGAGCAGAGCGATTGCGGAAACTTCGCCCACACAGCCGCCGATGTTGCCAATGAACATGTCGCCCATGGAGAACTGGCTAATAGCTGCACCAGCGTCCTCAGCAGACTTCATGTAGTCGATGGACAGGGGGGTAGCACCGGTCACTGCATCAGCAGCGGAGCCAATAGAGGCCCAGTTTTCCTTCCCGGGCAGGACCCAGGTGGTCATGGGCACAGGATAGCTCAGCATCAGGAATGCACGGCCGGCCAGTGCGGGGTTCAGGAAGTTGGTGCCCAGGCCGCCGAAGAGCTGCTTGACAATCACGATAGCGAAGAAGTCACCGATGATGATCATCCAGTAGGGCAGTGTGACAGGGCACACAAAGACCAGCAGCACGCCGGTGATGGCAGCAGACAGGTCACTGATGGGGATGGGCTTGTGCATCAGCTTGCAGTAGCCCCACTCAAAGATTTCACAGAAAACCACAGACACCAGGGTCATGGTCAGCGCACGAGGGCCAAACACCCAGACGCCCATCACCATAGCGGGGATTAGTGCGATGAGAACATCGCGCATCAGGTTCTTAGTCCCAACGGGAGACGATGCGTGCGGGGAGGAGGCCACGCTCAGTTTATATTGTTCCATGCTGTCCCCTCCTTACTTCTTTGCCGCCTGCTGGCGGATAGCAAACTTTGCGGTACGGAACTGCTGCACCAGGGGGATCCTGGCGGGGCAGATGTACTGGCAGCAACCGCATTCCATGCAGTCCATGATGCGGTACTCCTCAACCTCAGCCCAGCGGCGCTCCTTACCAAACATGTTCATGAACAGGGGCATCAGATGCATGGGACATGCATTGACGCAGCGTGCACAACGGATGCAGGTGGGGTTCTCGCTGGTAGCGGGCAGGTCTTCCTTGCTCAGGCAGAGCACACAGTTGCTTGCCTTACCCATGGTGACATTCATGTCATACTGTGCAAAACCCATCATGGGGCCGCCGCCGATGACACGGGCGGGCGTGCCGTTAAAGCCGCCTGCCTCTTCAATCAGGTGAGCAAAGGAGGTACCCACGGGAGCCAGCAGGTTCACGGGATTCTTGACAGCACTGCCGGTGACGGTGGTCACGCGCTGATACACGGGCAGACCCAGGGCCACAGCGTCATACACAGAAGCGACGGTAGCAGCGTTGAACACGCAGCAGCCGACATCTGCGGGGAGCTTGCCGGGAGGCACTTCACGGCCGGTGATGGCCTGAATGAGCTGCTTCTCAGCGCCCTGGGGGTAGCGGGTGTGCAGAGCCTGCACCGTAATATCCTTGGCATCGCCGACCAGTTTTTTCAGGTTTTCCACAGCGTTCATCTTGTTGTCTTCAATGCCAATGAACGCATGGTCCAGCTGAAGGGCCTTCATGATGAAGCGAACACCACCGATGATCTTCTCGCCGTGCTCAAGCATCAGGCGATGGTCAGCCGTGATATAGGGTTCGCATTCAGCACCATTGACGATAATGGTGTCTGCTTTGCCAACTGCAGAACTGATTTTGACGTGGGTGGGGAAACCCGCGCCGCCCATACCGGTGCAGCCTGCGTCACGAATAATGTCGATGATCTCCTGGGGAGTCAGGGCATCCACATTCTCGCGGGGCTTACAGTCAGGGCAAAGGGTGTTTTGGAAATCGTTCTCGATTACGACAGAAAGCGTAGGCATGCCGCCGGTACCGGGGCGGGGCTCAACAGCAACAACCGTACCAGAAACACTGGCGTGGATAGGAGCGCCGAGGCCTGCGGTAGCACCGATCAACTGACCGACGGTCACAGTGTCGCCCTTCTGCACAACGGGCTTGCAGGGTGCACCGATGTGCATGGACATCGGAATCACGACCTGGGCCGGTGCCTTGGCGAGCTGCTGAATCGGTTTCTGCTCAGTAGCTTCCTTGTGTTCGGCGGGGTGGACGCCGCCGTAAAACTTTTGCTTCATAGCATCACCTCTGTTTTTTCCTTGCCAAATTCTCTTATTCCCCAATTTTTGAGTCAGTCTGCAGGGAGACTAAAACACTATATATAATAAAGCCAACTGCGCCAAAAGTCCAGTGCTTTTCCCAACAAATTTACAGCAGAGGCAGAAATTTTATTTTTACCGTTTTTCCCCTCTGCCAGCTTCCCTTTCTGCTCCCGGTTTGGTATACTAAAGCAAGAACTTTGTCGTCGGGAGGCGGACACATATGCCAGATACTAAAATGTATATCTCCGTGCTGGGGGATTCCATCAGCACCTTTGACGGGTACTCTCCGCCCGGCGGCGTCTATTACGGCCCCTCCTTCGGTTCTATCACCGGGGTCCGCTCTCCAGAGGACACTTGGTGGATGAAGGTCATCCGTGCTATGGATGGCAACCTCCTGGCCAACAACTCCTGGTCTGGGAGTACTGCCTCCTCTGCGGGCAGTCTGCCCGCATGCTCTCCCAGCCGCATTCGGAGGCTCTCCGCCAATGGCATCGCCCCGGACCATATCCTGATTCTGGCCGGGCTCAATGATGTAAATATGTATGTCCCCCCCGAGACTTTCGCCGGAGACTACCGGCAAATGCTTCAGCAGATTCGGGAATTCTACCCCAGAGCCGGGGTCACCTGTGCCACCCTCACCACCGGCTACCTGAGTGACACCCCCTTCACCCACCAGCTGTGCCATGTGCGGGACCGTCTGGAACCTTATAATCAGGCCATCCGCACTGCGGTGGCTGAGGCCGGATACCAGGTTGCCGACATCGCCCGGCTGGACCGGCGCTATGCCTCCATGGACGGCCTCCACCCAAACGGCGAAGGAATGGGACAACTGGCCCGATTCTGGATGGAGACCGTCACCCCTCGCTGATCCCCCTGCCCTTTCAGCGGTATTCATGTCAAAGATAACGGGAGACGGATCGTGCCGTCTCCTGTCATGTTTTCTCTGTTCTGCCCATAAGATGACGCTGCCCGCCTCAGTCGGGTTCATCCATCCAGACAAAGAGCTCCGCACCGTAGTGCTCGCTGGAAAACCCATTGTCGAAGAAGATGGAAAAGAACGGCGTCATCTTGTCGTAGGGCCCCTCGCGCTCCGGCTTGGGCAGATTGGTCAGCATCTCGATAAACTCCTCTGTGACCTCACCGGCAATCACCTTGCCATCCTCCCATGCGGCCTCCTTATAGTCTCCAAACCGGAGGGCCTGCTTCATCCAGGTCTCATCTCGGTCCCAACAATAGATCTCAAAGGTCTTTGCCTCCACAGCCTTCTTTCGCATCACGGCCCGCCATGCCGGGAACCGGTCCTCCGGGGGCAGCCCTGCCAGCGAAATCATATCCAGATAATCTCCCATACATGTCCTCCTTCTGTTTTATTCCTGTCGTGTCTCCATTATACGGAATCTTTCTCCCTGTGACAATCCCTCTCCGGCGAGGTCCCTATCTCTGGATGGTTTTCTCCATTGCAATTTTCCTTTTTCTGTGCTATATTATAAGATGTAACATCATAAAATAACTCTATATTTTTCTATACATCCTAAGATTAATGATGCTGTTGCAACATTCATTCCCGCAGCAACTTGCTATGATGTTTACCGTAGCAACATCTGCAGTGATGCAAGGTTTCTATTATTTACCATTTCTATAACAATAGGAGGGATTCCCATGTCTGACTACGCATCCCCTCGCATTTCCGTCCATGGGGACGGAATCAGCACCTTCGCCGGTGTTACCGATAAGTCTCTGAGTTACTATTTTGACCGCTCTGCTGCCACCTCCGGCTTTGATTCCGCTGACGGAACCTGGTGGATGAAGACTGTGAAGCTAATGGGCGGCTCCTTTGTTGGAAACGGCTCTGCCCACGGTTCCTATGTAAGCATGACCGGCCAGTACCCCGCCTTCCTTCCCGGCCGTATTCGCAAGCTCCAGTGCGGTGATGTTACCCCCGAACTCATCTTGGTCTATACCGGCATCAACGATGTCATCGACAACATCGAGGTCGAGCCCTTCCGTCGGGACTATGCCAAGATGCTGGAAAATCTGAAGAAGTTCTTCCCTGAGGCCGAAGTCTGGTGCGGTACCCTCGTAAAAAGCAAGGGCCCTATCCTCTATGAGATGATTAAGCCCACCGATCTGGACAACATCGATATCTACAATGAAATCATCCGGGACTGCGTAAGGGAAGCCGGCTGCAAGCTGGCCGATTTGGCCGCTCAGGGTGTAGCCTATGAGTCCATCAATCTTCTCCACCCCAATGAGGCCGGCATGACCACCCTGGCTGAGGCTTGGGCCAGGAACCTGAAGGGCGAGGTCTGATTGCCTCCCCTTATTTTAAACGGGCAGCTCAACAGGCAAAGTAATAACTGTAGAAAAGATTCCTTCCGATGTTGAAAAAACAGCTTGCCCGTCGTTTC
Source organism: Ruminiclostridium sp. (assembly GCA_021442645.1). Taxonomy (GTDB): domain Bacteria; phylum Bacillota; class Clostridia; order Oscillospirales; family Oscillospiraceae; genus Evtepia. The sequence goes on along the minus strand of JABUSR010000149.1, from coordinate 7,866 downwards.
GCTCAACCAGATTTCTAATCGTCGGCAGGCCCAGACCATTGCTCTGGGCCTGCGCCTTTTCTGCAATGCCATTTTGGAGCGTAATCGTCACATAGGCCGCATCACAAGTTACAGAAATACAAACCGCTTTTGATTTGTCTGCGTATTTTTTCATGTTGGAAAACAGGTTGTCAAAGATCCGCTTCAAATCCAGCGTAGGTATGTGGAGGTCAAACTCGCCATTTATGACCGGAGGCTCGGCTGTAAATCCTGATGCCTGCAAGTCAAAGCACAATTCAGAAATCAGCTGGGATAGCAGAAGATTCCCGGATACCCTGTCTGCCCCTTCAGTCGGCGCCGGGCTCTGCTTTACCTGAAAATGACGAAACATTTCATCCGACAGTTCCTTCATTCTTTGGGCGTTTTCAATCGAAGCGTCCAGATATCGCTGATGCTCCGGACTTTGTCCGGCCTGCTTCAGCCGGAGAATCTCCAGATATCCGGTCAGTCTTGTAAGCGGCGTTCTGAGGTCATGGGAAAGGGCGGTTATCAGTCTGCTGTTGGACAGTACTGCCTCATTTTCTCGCTCCATCTGCTCCAGAACAGACACCCTCATTCCTTCAATGTTTCTTCCCAGTTCTGAGAGTTCGTCGTTGCCGACTGAAACGATTTCGTAGCTCAGATTGCCTCCTGAAAGGATTTCCATCTCTCGGCTGAGATTGGTAATTCGATGAATGATATGATATACATAGGGAAGCAATATCAGGAAAAAGCAGACAGCCGCAGCAGCAATCGAGCCTGTCAACCCAATGTTGTAATAATGAGTATCAGAGGAGAAAGCGTAAGCGTAAACCGTGCCGTCAGCACATTCCAGGAGCGTCCCGGCAACGCGCCCCTGTTCACTGTCATCTGTGTATTCAACCGGCGAAGAGGAAAAATACAGAAATACGGTTTTGTAATTCTTTTCCCACGTGATATCCCGAATCGCCTGGTCGACGGTGAACTCGTGTTCTGTCACATAGTCCTGAAAACTCTCAATTGCCGTCTGGCACTCCTCTTCCCAATAGGGGTCAAACTCTTCCCCATTGATGACCCACCAGGTAAGCCCTTCATAAAGTGTAATAAACACACACAGTGCAGCAATAAGTGCGGCTCCTGCCACCGCTGTGAATTTCAGTCCGAGGCGGGTCTTGTATTTTTTCTTATTCAATACGGTACCCCTTTCCCCATACTGTTTTGATGATTGCCGGCTCCTGTGGGTCGGCTTCTATTTTTTCGCGCAGCCTGCGAATATGCACCATGACCGTGTTGTTAGAGGAATAGAGGAAGGGCTCATCCCAAATGCTCTCATACAGATTCTGCGCTGAAAACAGCTTACCACGGTAGCGCAGCATCAGCTTCAGAAGCTGGTACTCCTTCTCTGTAAGATTCAGTTCCCTTCCGTCCTGCCGCACCTCGTTTCTATCCTGATAGACGACAAGTCCGGCATGCTCAAGAGGAGCCCTCTCGTTTCGCGTGTCCTTTCCCTTATAGGTTTTATATCTGCGAAGGAGGCCTTTCACGCGGGCAAGAAGTTCCGCATAGGAAAAGGGCTTAGCCAGATAATCGTCTGCCCCCACGGAGAAACCCAGTGTCAGGTCGGAGTCCTTGCTTTTTGCCGTCAGGAACAAGATTGGTACATTGCTCCTCTCCCGGATCTTCGAGCAGACCTGATAGCCGCTCATCCCCTCCATCATGATATCCAGAATGACGAGATCTACAGAATCGGACAGCGCAGAGAGCGCCGCATGGCCATCCTGAGCCTCTATCGGCAAGTATCCGTCGCTTTCCAACAGAATGCGTACGATTTCCCTTATTTCCGGGTCATCGTCCACGACCAGAATTGTCTCCTTGCGTTCCACTTACTTCACTCCCTTCCCATGGCTTGTTGATAAAGTATAGCATCCGCAGGCCTCAAAAACAATGAACAGCTGACGATTGCAAAAGGATTTAAGGAAAAGTAAGAATCCTGTAAGCTGCTATGTAAGAAATGTCATTTACAATCCATGCATCCGTTACATTTTGCCGTCGGAGGATGCTATGGATCAACGAGCCAAAAAGCTGAAAAGGCTATTCCTATCGATCTTTCTTGTTTTACTGCTTTTTGCATCGGTCTTTCTGGTGGTCGCCTTTTTCCGCGGGCGTTTTGGATCATCAGAAGACCTTCGCAACTATGTGGCCTCCTTTGGCACTGCGGGGCCTCTGGTGTTGACGGCAATTCAGACTATGCAGGCTTTTTTGCCGATTATTCCGAGTATGTTCGGGTTTGCCGCGGGGACGGCCCTATTTGGAGTCTGGGCCGGTTTCCTGTGCAATTATATTGGCATCAGTCTCGGTTCTGTCATTGCATATCTGCTTGCCCGAAACTTCGGCGTGGATTTTATCCTGGAGATCCTGCCCGAGAAAAAATACAATGCCGCCGTGCAGTGGGCCACCTCTAAGAAAAGCTACCTTCTGGTCTTCTTTCTTTCCATTCTGCTGCCGCTGGCCCCAGATGTTGCACTTTGCTATTTCTCCGGGCTGATTCAAATGCCGTTTAAGAAATATGTACTGGTTATCATTATCGCAAAACCCTGGTGTATTCTGGCCTACAGTCTGCTCTTTGGACACTTATTTTAGGAGGGTGCCTTTATGCTCGGATATTATAATTACACAGTGCTTCTCACCTATGCGGGAATGCTCACATCCCTGGGCGGGATTTTGTTCGCATCGAGCGGAAGCATGACCAAAGCACTGCTGTGCCTTATGATATCAGGCTTTTGTGATATGTTTGACGGGCGCGTTGCCTCCACGATGGAACGCACAAAGAAGGAGAAAAGCTTTGGGATACAGATCGACTCCCTCAGCGATTTGATCTGCTTCGGCGTATTCCCGGCAGCAATCGTCCATGCCCTCGCGCCCAACAGCATGGTCACGAGCTGTGTTTGCGGGTTGTATGTACTGTGTGCTCTCATCCGGCTGGCTTACTTCAACGTGGAGGAGGCCGAGCGGCAGTCGCAAACAGACACACCGAGGGAAGCCTACCTGGGCCTCCCGGTCACAACGGCAGCACTGATTCTGCCCCTGGTTGTTTTGCTATCCGGTATCATACACGTCAGTGCAGCAACAATTCTGCCCGGGGTTCTTCTTGTTATGGCGGTTGCTTTTATCACCCCATTCCGTTTACGCAAGCCCAAACTTCGCGGAAAGCTCCTGATGCTTTTGGGCGGCGCTGTGGTGCTCGTTCTTCTGCTTGTAAGGGGGGCAATTCGATGAACGATCCTATCATTGAGAAGCTATACGGAACCGCTGCAGGACGGTTTTTCATGAAGCTCGGCATCCAGCTCGGTGTGCCGAAGTTGATAGCCGGCTACCTGCGCTCGCCCATCTCAAAGCATCGAATTCCCCGGTACATTCGAAAAAACGGGATATCTATGGAGGAATTTCCACAGGAACACTACCCCTCCTTTGCCGCATTCTTTGCAAGGCAAAAGTCCAGAAGCTACGCAGATATGGAAGCTTCGCATTTAATCAGTCCCTGCGACGGTCTCCTCAGTGTATATTCCGTACAGCCGGACAGTAGCTTTTCAATCAAGGGAACGAGGTATACTTTGAATATGCTGCTGCAGGATCCAACACACAAAGAGGAATACTGCGGCGGGCTCTGCCTTGTGTTCCGGCTCACAGCGACGGATTATCACCACTACATATTTGTTGACGACGGGACTATCGGCAAGACCCATTTTATAGAAGGCCAACTGCACAGTGTCCAGCCTGCCGCCTGCCAGGTGTTTCCGGTGTACAGGCTCAATCGCCGAAAATGGAACCTGCTGGACACCGTAAATTTCGGGCCGATTATTCAGGTGGAAGTCGGTGCCGTAGCAGTTGGCGGCATCGTGATTGAGCAGGAAAACTGCCGCATTTCGCGAGGTTCTGAAATGGGACATTTTGAGCTGTGCGGTTCTACGATTGTGCTGCTGCTCCAGAAGGGGCGGGCAGATCTCCTGCCGGAATACGCAGAACTGATGGACAGCGAAAAAGAACACCGGGTAAGGCTGGGCTGCTGCATCGGAAAAATCCCTGCCGCAACAGATTCTTTTTGCATATGAGACGGGTAGCACGCAAAAGAGAAGCTCCCCATTTATTAACCAGTATGATATACCGGAAACAAATTGGGAGCTCTACTATACTATATATTTGTTCGCATTCCTCTTTTCAACTATGCGCTACCTAATACAATAGCCCCCTATTATGGTCACATTCAAGCCCCATAATAGGGGCTATTATCATTTATCTATGTACTGGGGGATGCAAATCCCAGTCAGGGAAACAACTTGCAAAACCGTCCAAGTTCTGGGTCAGCATGACCTTTCCATCTTTGCAATGTCAGAATCATTCTGACCAAACACCGCTTCAAGCTCATCAATTGTCGTCCGTTTTCTGTTTTCATTACTCTTCTCTGAGCCGCTTGGGCTCCCGATAGAACAGGAGGAGTACCAGTCCCAGAGCGTTGGCTCCCACCTGGAACAGATACATATCCCGGTAACCCACGTTCATAGTAGCTTGGAACACGTCCTCAATCTCCGGGCCCAGCCCCTCCACGGCACTGGCGTAATTGGTGCCGGCCTCATCAAAGGCACCGGGGATGGCGTCCTTCACCGTAATCAGCTGCCCGGATAGGGTCTCCATCTCGTCCATAGAAGCTCGAATTTCTGCCATGGCGTCCCCCATCTCCTTCTGCGATGCCTTGGCGTCAGCAAGCTCTTTGGTCAGGGTACTCTTGGAAGACTCCAGCTTATTAATCATCGCAGACAGATCACTGACCGACCGAACGGTCTTCAACTGTCCCAAGGTATCCTGAGGGATGGACTTCAGTGCGGAAGCCGGGATAAAGTCCAACAGGGTCATTCCCGTGGGGAGCTTCCCATTCTCCAGTTCGGTCATCATGGTCAGCGACTGGTTCAACTGTGTGCTGGCCTGAGTCTGGGCGGCGATGGCGGACTCCATTTGGTCCTTCTGGGCTGTCAGCTGGGACACATCAGTAATCTGCCCCAGCATCTGGAGGACTTGGGCGGGCATATTGGCCTGAGCCTCTTCGGGAATAAAGTCCAGTAACGTCTGGCCCTCAGGCACCTTTCCGTCGGGGAACTGGGCCATAATGGCGATGGCTCCGTCGATCTGTGCCACCGCACTCTGCATAGATGCAGCCGTACTGTCCAGTTTTGTGATCATATCCCGCAGATCGGCACTACTCTTCACCTGGGCCAGCTGGTCCAGGGTGCTCTGGGGCATGCCGTTCTTTACATCGGCAGGAATAAAGTCCAGCATTCCCATGCCGGCAGGAAATCCATTTTTGAAGCCGGCCAACATGGATCGGGCCTGCTTAAGCTGATTCAGTGCCGTCTGCTGGGCGTTGATACCTGTGCTCATGCCTTGGATGCCCTGACTGATGCCATCGTAGCCCTCCTGCATCTCGGACAGGGCGTCCTTCATTCCTCCGATTCCCGTCTGGACACCCTGGATGCCCTCGTCAATGCCGCCCTGTATTTCCGCAATGATATCAGGGTACATATCGTCAGACATCCGCTTCACCAACTCCACCGTGCTGTCGGTGATTGTGGTAACGTCACTGTTCTGGAGCTTCTCCAGCAGGTCGGCAGGCATTTCGTAGTCGCTGTCACCGTCCCCGCCCATGTTGATCTCCATGGTGGTCATCTCGGTAAGCTTGGGGATCTCCACGCCATCCATCTGCTCAGAGAAGTCGGGATCGTTCTTATACCGTTCCATGGTACTGTCAATCTCCTGGGCGTAGGGAAGCTCGGGCATCTGGGCCTCCTTGGGGAGGATATCCATCAAGTTGTCCTGCAGTCCCCCGGCAGAGTGGACAATGAAGCCCACCATGATTGCAGGTGCCACTGCCGTACCAATGGATCGCACCAGAGAAAGAGTTGCCAGTGCAGAGTTGCTCTCCTCGTCGCTGGTATTCTGGAGCATCATATAGTTCAGGGGCGTGCCCATGGTCAACCCCAGACCAAAACCGATGAGAACCAGTGAGATGATTACATTCACAACATTGATATAGCGCACTGCCACAAGGGACAGATAGAGACAGCCCACAATCGTTACCAGAAAACCGGCCGCCATCACAGGCTTAGCTCCATGCTTATCAATGAGATTGCCCGACATCATCGATGCCCCGCCGGCGCAGAAGCCTAGGATGATAACGAAGTAACCACCACTGCCGGAAGCCATCTTCAGCGCATTCTCAGCAAACTGAGGAATAAAGATCATGCCCATCATAGAGCAACCCACCAGAACGCCCAGGGCGAGGGTGACCATAATCTGGCGGTTGCTCACATATTCGATGTGGAAAATGGGGTCCTCCGCCCTGCGCTCCACGATGGCGAACACAGGGATCAGCACCACAGATAGCCCAATGAAGGGCCACACCTGGGTGCTCGTGAAGGAGTTTACAAAGTCGAAAAAGTCCAGGTTCTTTAAACCGTAGAGAAGTGCCAGGATGATGATAGTCATCAGCAGAGTGCCCAGCTTATCCATGGCTTTGGTATCCTCCGCCCGGTTGTTGGGCAGGACTACGATTCCTGCCACCACAATAAACAGACAGATGGGCACATTGACCAGGAATATCCACTGCCACTGGTCTGCACCGGCGATATCAAGAATCAGGCTGCCGGCAGAAGCACCCAGCACATTGGCAATGCCATATACGGCACCCACCAGGCCAAGCGCCATGCCCCGCTTCTCCTCTGGGAAACTGGTGCCGAACTCCGCTGTGGCCACGGGCATGATACCGCCGGCGCCGGAGGCCTGTACGATACGGCCAATCATCAGCACAAAGAAGCTGTTAGTCAGCGCTGAAACAGCGCAAATGACAGAACCCGCACCAAAGAGTGCAATGCTCAGCAGATAGACGGGCTTACGCCCTCTCATATCGGCCAGTTTACCAAAAATAGGAATGATAGCCGCATAGGTCAGGGTGTAGATGGTAATCATCCAGATACCCAGGTTTGCATCGACGCCCAGCTGATTCTGGATCAGTGGCCGGGCAGGAGTAATGATACCCGTGTCAATGGCACCAATGAACAAACCCAGCAGATAGAGGATTGCCATCCAAACCAGGTTCTTCCCGAGCTTTTCTGATTTCCCCCCGGGCGCTCCGCCGCCGGGGTGGCCGTGTCCATGCCCGTGCCCGTGGCCGTGACCACCGTGACTGCCATGTCCCATCATATCTTACGCACCAACCCTTCTAAAATTTCGTATAGTGTCTGGACCTGCTGATCGTCCAGGTCCGAAAAGATTTGCTCCAGGCCCTGACAATGGCCCTCCTGCAGCACCGGAATCAGCTCCTGGGCCTTCTGAGTGAGTACAAAAAGCTTCTTCCGTCGGCAATCCGGATCCGTCGTGCTGCGAAGGAAACCCTTCTGCTCCATAGCCTGAATCTGCCGGGAAATCATCGCCTTGTCCACATCCAGCGACGCAGCCAGATCGTTCTGACTGATCTGGGGGTTCTTACGCATGATGATCAGAATATGATACTCGATTACAGAGATGTCATACTCCTCCAGATATCGCCCCTGTTCCCTGCGCAGCCGCTTGTGGAGCATTCCAAGCTGATGAATGACCGCCTCGTAGCTATCTGTCGCCGCCATGGTGTCCCTCCTTCGAACATCAACATAGACCGGATACCCAAATTATTGACTTGTCAACAGTTGACTCATCAACCATTGGTATAAAAAAGCGGCATAGCCGCATTCACGACTATGCCGCTGCTTTCGGAATTACTTCCGAATGTTGGCATTACCTATTTTCCCGGTCCGTCTCCAGACAAGTATCTTCGGCGCAGATGAG
>JABUSR010000263.1 GCA_021442645.1 Ruminiclostridium sp. | reverse complement strand
CGTGCGTATTGCACACTAGAACCTGAATCTAGCGAGTCTGCCAATTCCACCACTCGCGCGCATCCTGTGCTGAGCGTACGGCTCAGCGCAAGACTCATAGTACCAGCAGACGGAAGAAAAGTCAAGCTTTTTTTCGCAGGTTTTGGAAATTTCGGGCTCCGGCAGCGGGGTTACTTGGTGCCGAAGATCCGGTCACCAGCGTCACCCAAGCCGGGGACGATGTAGCCGTGGTCGTTAAGCTTATCATCCAGGGCGGCGATGTAGATATCCACGTCGGGGTGGTCGGCCTGCACCCGGGCCACGCCTTCGGGAGCGGCCAGGATGTTCATCAGCTTGATGTGCTGCACGCCGTATTCCTTCAGGAAGGTGATGGCGGCGGAAGCAGAGCCGCCGGTGGCCAGCATGGGGTCCAGGACGATGACATCACGGAGGGCGATGTCGGAGGGCATCTTGCAGTAGTACTTCACGGGCTCCAGGGTCACCGGGTCACGGTAGAGGCCGATGTGGCCGACCTTTGCACCGGGGACCAGGGTGAGGATGCCGTCCACCATGCCTAGACCGGCACGGAGGATGGGGACGATGGCCATCTTCTTGCCGGCGATCTGGTGGGCCACTGCCTTGGCAACGGGGGTCTGGACCTCAATCTCTTCCACGGGAAGGTCACGGGTGGCCTCATAGCACATGAGGGTAGCGACCTCGCTGACAATCTGGCGGAAGTCCTTGACGGTGGTGTTCTCGTTGCGCAGAATGGTAACTTTATGCTGGAGGAGAGGGTGGTCTAAAATATGGATCTTGCTCATGGTTCATTCTCCTTTCGTTTGTGAAGCCTGTTCCCGTTCCAGGCGCTCACGCTCGGCCTGGGACAGGCGATGATAAACGGGGTTTAACTGGCTGGGGGTGAGGGTATAACCTGCCCGGGCCTGCTCCAGGGCCTGCCGGGCCACACCCCAGGCGCTCTGCATCCGCAGGTTGGGCGGGGCCAGCACGGCGGGGATCCCGGCGGCGGTGAGGGCATCATAGCACAGCTGGGCGCCGTCGCCTACGACGAACTGGGTGGCGGTGGTGCCCTTCAGCTCGGCTACCAGGTCCTCCAGGGAGATGGCCCGGTCGGGGGTGATGCGGTTGGGCTGCCGACCGTCCACCAGGAAGCGGGCGTTGTAGACCTGCTTTCTCCGGGCATCCATGGCGGCGCAGACCTCGCCCTCCAGCCCGGCCAGGCTCCAGGCCATGGACTCCAGGGTGGAGCACCCGGCGCAGGGGAGCTGGGCGGCCCAGGCGAGGCCCTTGGCGGCGGCCACGCCGATGCGCAGGCCGGTGAAGGAGCCGGGGCCCTCGGCTACAGCCACCAGGTCCACGTCTGCCATGGTGAGGCCGCAGCTTTGCAGCAGGTTCTCGACCATGGGGAGGAGGGTCTGGCTGTGGGTGAGGCCGGTGTTCAGGAAGGTCTGGGCGATGAGGGTCTCGTCCTCACACAGGGCCACCGAGGCGGCCACGGCGGAGGATTCCAGGGCTAAGATCTTCATACATCCATCCCCTTTATGCTGATAATCCGCTGGTCCTCGCCCGGACCGCGGCGGATATCGATGTAGACGGTGTCGGGCTCCAGGGCGTCCCGGATGTTTTCGCTCCACTCCACGGCACAGATGCCTTTGCGGCTGAGGAAGTCCTCCCAGCCGATGTCAAAGAGTTCCTCCGAGGAGAGGAGGCGGTACATATCAAAGTGAAAGAGGGGAAGACTGCCGCCCTCGTACTCGTTGACGATGGTAAAGGTGGGGCTGGTGACCCGCTGGGTGATGCCCAGGCCGCGGGCCATGCCCCGGACGAAAGCAGTCTTGCCGGCACCCAGGTCGCCGGTGAAGGCCACCACGGTGCCGGGTGCCAGCTTTTGGACCAATTCCCGGCCCAGGGCTTCGGTCTCCTGCACGCTTGCAGAGTGTTTTTCCATAGGATTCGCGTTCCTTTGTTGATCAGGATGAAAATGCCTGTGGGGCATACTGTAAGTAGTTTATCATAAATAGCCGCCGGTTGCACCCCTTATTGAGAAAAAATCCGGCAGAATATTCCAATGCGGAAGGAAGACAGGGGAGGGGCCCCGGCCTGCCCCTGTGGGCGGTTTCGGCGCAAAGCCGGGGCATTGGACATTTGCGGCCCTTTCTGGTACACTGGATTCAATACCATACAGGAAGGAGTATGCAGCGTGGAACAGGCCGTGATTTTCACATCCATGGGGCCCCTGACCCTTTTCGCCCAGGAGAACCGCCTGGCGGCACTGGTCTTCGGGGACTATGGCGGCTACGATGACCTGCCCCTCTTCCGGGAGACGGAGCGGCAGCTGGGGGAGTATTTTGCGGGCAGACGTCGGCACTTTGACTTGCCCCTGTGCCCTGCCGGTACGGACTTCCAACGGCGGGTCTGGCGTGCCCTGGCAGACATCCCCTACGGTACGGCGATTTCCTACCGGGAGCTGGCCCGGAGGGTCGGATCACCGAAGGGATACCGGGCGGTGGGGCAGGCCAACGGGAAGAACCCCCTCCCGATTATCCTGCCCTGCCACCGGGTCATCGGAGCGGACGGGGCCCTGGGTGGGTATTCCGGGGGTCTGGACCGGAAGCGGTTCCTGCTGGACCTGGAGGGAGTTGCCTACCGGGAGAATAAGAAAACAAGAGGCTGACGCAGGGAACTCTGCGGCAGCCTCTTGGCATTTTATAGGGGAATTACTTCATCAGCAGGTACATGACAGCCTTCTGGGCGTGCAGCCGGTTCTCTGCCTCGTCGAAAATCTCCTCGGCGTGGGCCTCAAAGACCTCGGCGGTGATTTCCTCGCCCCGGTGAGCGGGCAGGCAGTGTTGGACCATGGCGCCCTCATGGGCCACGGCCATGACGGCGTCGTTGATCTGATAGCCCTCAAAGACCAGCTTGCGCTCGTTGAACTCGCTCTCCTGGCCCATGGAGGCCCACACGTCGGTGTAGAGGACGTCGGAGTCCTTGGCGGCTTCCAGAATGTCGGGGGTGCACTGGAACATGCCGGGGTACTCCTTGGCGAACTCCAGGCAGATGGGGTCGGGCTGATAGGTCTCGGGGCAGGCGATGGCCACCTTCATGCCGACCTTCAGGCAGCCGGCGATGAGGGAGTTGGCCATGTTGTTGCCGTCGCCGATGTAGCACAGCTTCAGGCCCTCCAGGGTGCCCTTGTGCTCCCGGATGGTCAGCAGGTCAGCCAGCACCTGGCAGGGGTGGCAGAAGTCGGTCAGGCCGTTGATGACGGGGACGGTGGCGTACTGGGCCAGGGTCTCCACTTCCTCCTGGTCGAAGGTGCGGATCATGATGCCGTCACAGAAGCGGGACAGGACCCGGGCGGTGTCCTCTACGGGCTCATTGCGGCCGATCTGGCTGTCCTTGCCGGACAGATAGATGCCGTTGCCGCCCAGCTGATAGATGCCGGTCTCGAAGGAGACACGGGTGCGGGTGGAGCTCTTGGTGAAGATCATGACCAGGGTCTTGCCGGCCAGGAAGGGGTGGGGGATGCCCTTCTTCTGCAGGTCCTTCAGATAAGAGGCGGTGTCCAGGATCTCCAGGATCTCCTCCTTGCTCAGGTCCAAAAGCTTCAGCAGGTCTTTTTTCATGGGGATTACCTCCTTGTATCTCGGTGGCCAGGGCCTGCGTCAGGAGGCAGGTCCCGCATTTTTCATTTCTTGTATGTTGGGGCCGGAAGGGGCCCGGGGATTTCGGGGATATACCGGGAGAGCTTATTCCCAGATCATGGTGCCCACGCCCTGGTGAGAGAGCATCTCGGTCAGGATGGAGTGGGGGATGCGGCCGTCCAGGATGTGGGTGCGGCGGACGCCGTTCTCAATGGCGTTGACGCAGCACTCGATCTTGGGGATCATGCCGCCGCCGATGATGCCGCTGCTCATGAGGCCGGGGACCTCGTGGGTGCGAATCTGGCGGATGAGGGTGGTCTCGTCCTTGGGATCCCGGAGGACGCCGCGGACATCGGTGAGCAGAATCAGCTTTTCTGCGCCCAGGGCAATGGCCAGCTCAGCGGCGGCGGTGTCGGCATTGACGTTGTACGAGGTGTCGTTGTCGATGCCAAGGGCCACGGTGGAGACCACGGGGATGTAGCCCCCGGCCAGACAGTCATTGACCACCTGGGGGTTGACTTTTACAATGTTGCCCACCAGGCCGTATTTCTCATCCAGCTTCCTGGCCAGGAAGAGGGCGCCGTCCAGGCCGCAGAGGCCGATAGCCTTGCCGCCCAGGTTGTTGATGATGGAGACCAGGTTCTTGTTCACTTTGCCGCAGAGAATCTGCTGGACGATGTCCATAGTCTCCTCATCGGTGTAGCGAAGGCCGTCTACGAACTGGGACTGCTTGCCAATCTTCTTCAGCATTCCGGCAATCTCCGGGCCGCCGCCGTGGACCATGACCACCCGCACGCCAACCAGGTTCAGCAGGATGATGTCGCTGATGACGGCACTGCGGAGCTCGTCGGAAATCATGGCGTTGCCGCCGTACTTGATGACCACGGTCTTGCCGGAGTATTTCTGAATATAGGGCAGGGCCTCCACGAGAGCCGTGGAGCGCTCCATATAGTTGTTCATGTCCATTGTCAATGTTCTTCCTTTGTCTTTCGTACTGTGCAGGGTCAGCTTCTGTAGTCACCGTTGATCTTCACATAGTCGTAGGTCAGGTCACAGCCCCAGCAGGAGCAGGAGGCCTGGCCCTCGGTGAGGGTCACCAGGACCTCAACCTCTTCCTCGGAGAGGACCTTGGTGGCCATATTTTCGTCGAAGACCACACCCTGGCCGCCGGTGCAGACCAGCAGCTCCCCGGCCTGGGAGCGGAACTTCACTTCCACGGCCTTGGGGTCAAACTCTGCGCCGGAGTAACCGATGGCGCACAGGACACGGCCCCAGTTGGCGTCGGCGCCGTATATGGCGCACTTCACCAGGGGGGAGCGGACCACGGCCTTGGCCATGAACTCGGCCTTTTCCTCGGTGGCAGCACCCTGGACCGTGCAGGTCAGCAGATGGCTGGCACCCTCGCCGTCCCCGGCGATCATCTTGGCCTCGTACTCGCAGACGGCGCGCAGAGCCTCAAAGAAGGCGTCGTAATCTGCGCCGGGGCCGGTGATGACGGGGTTCTCGGCCAGGCCGTTGGCCAGGACGATGCAGGTGTCGTTGGTGGAGGTGTCGCCGTCCACGGTGACCCGGTTGAAGGTCTTGTTCACGACTTCCTTCAGCATGGACTGGAGGAGGGCGCCGTCGATGGCGCAGTCGGTGGTAACGAAGCACAGCATGGTGCCCATGTTGGGGTGGATCATGCCGGAGCCCTTGGCGATGCCCCCCACGGTAACGGTCTTGCCGCCGATCTCCGTCCGGACGGCGATCTCCTTCTTCTTCAGGTCCGTGGTCATGATAGCGTGGGCTGCGTTGTCGGAACTGGCGGCGTCACTGGCCAGCTGGGATACCAGGGTGGGGATGCCTTTCTCAATGGCATCGATGTTCAGTTCCACACCGATGATGCCGGTGGAGCAGACGGCAAAGTCCTGGGGCTGCAGGCCGGTGGCAGCGGCAGCAGCGTTGGCCATGCGGATGGCATTCTCCATGCCCTTGGGGGCGCAGGCGTTGGCGTTGCCGCTGTCTGCGATAATGCCCTGGGCCTTTCCGTCGGCCAGGTACTGCATGGAGAGGATGACGGGGTCGGCCTTGACCACGTTGCGGGTGTAGGTGCCGGCCGCCGTGCAGGGGACCTCGGAGAGGACCATGGCCAGGTCCAGCTTATCGGGCTGGGGGGTGGTGAAATTGTCTTTGACACCGCAGTGGATGCCTGCGGTCTTAAAACCCTTGGGGGCGGTAATGCCGCCGGAAATGGTAATCATAATGGGAATCCTCCTCAATATGGTAGTCGTGTTGCTCAGAGTCCGGCCGTCTCGGGGAATCCCAGCATCAGGTTCATGTTCTGGACGGCGGCACCGGAAGCGCCCTTGCCCAGATTATCGAAAACGGCGGTGATGGTGGTCTGGTTCTCGTTGCCGCAGACCGTGAGGCGAAGGTTGTTGGTGCCCACGAGAGTGCTGGAGTAGATCACCGGCTCGTCCCCGCCATAGGGGGCCACGGTGACAAAGGGCAGGTTCTCGTAGTAGGCATCCAACACATTATAGATGTTATAGGCGGTGGGGCAACCGGGCAGGGTGTCGTTCTGGAGCATGATGGTGGTTGCCATGCCCTGGATGTAGTCCCCTAAGATGGGATGGAACACCGGGGGCCGGGTGAGGCCGCAAACATGGACCATCTCAGGCAGGTGCTTGTGGTTGAGGGTGGTGCCGTAGATCCGGGCGGAGGCGTGCCGGGGGTCCCGGTCGGGATCCTGGTACTCGGCAATGAGCTTCTTGCCGCCGCCGGAGTAGCCGGTGAGGGAGTAGGCACACAGGGGGTACTCCTCCGGGAGGAGTCCTGTGCAGACCAAGGGATACACGGCGGAGATAAAGCCGGAGGCGTGGCAACCGGGGTTGGCCACCCGCTTGGACTTGATGATGGCCTCCCGATGGCGGGGGGAGAGTTCGGGGAACCCGTAGTCCCAGCCGGGGGCGGTGCGGTGGGCGGTGGAGGCGTCGATGACCCGGGTGTTGGGGTTCTCGATCATAGCCACGGCCTCCCGGGCTGCATCGTCAGGCAGACACAGGAAGACCAGATCGGCGGCGTTCAGGCATTTTTTCCGCTCGGCGGGGTCCTTGCGCCGTTCCTCATCGATGAGCAGGAGCTCGATGTCCTGCCGGGGCGTCAGCCGGTCATAGATCTGCAGGCCGGTGGTACCCTCCCGTCCGTCGATAAAGACAACAGGCTTCATGCTTCCTCACGCTCCTTGACAAAGGCTTTCAGGTTCTCAATCTGCTTCAGAACGGCCTCAGGGGCGGGGCCGCCGTAGACCTTGCGGCCGTTCACACAGGTCTCCAGGGAGAGGGCGTCAAAGACGTCGGCCTCGAAGTAGGGGGAGACCTTCTGATACTCTTCCAGGGGCAGGGTCTCCAGGGAGTGGCCGGTGTCCACGCAGTGGCCCACCAGCTTGCCCACGATGCCGTAGGCTTCCCGGAAGGGCATGCCCTTCTTGGCCAGGTAGTCAGCGCAGTCGGTGGCGGAGATGAAGCCGCCGTTGGCCGCCTTGCGCATATTGGCCCGGTTGACAGTGAGGGTGTCAATCATGGCGGTGAAGACGGGCAGGCAGAGTTCCACGGTGTCGATGGCGTCGAAGACGGGCTCCTTGTCCTCCTGCATGTCCTTGTTGTAGGCCAGGGGGATGCCCTTCATGACGGTGAGCAGAGTGATAAGGGAGCCGTAGACCCGCCCGGTCTTGCCCCGGACCAGCTCAGCCACATCAGGGTTCTTCTTCTGGGGCATGATGGAGGAGCCGGTGGCGTAGGCGTCATCCAGCTCGATGAACTTGAACTCCCAGCTGCACCAGAGGATGATCTCCTCAGAGAAGCGGGAGAGGTGCATCATAAGGATGGAGCAGGCGGACAGGAATTCGATGGCAAAGTCCCGGTCAGAGACACCGTCCAGGGAGTTGTCCATGGGTTTGGCAAAACCCAGTAGCTCCGCCGTGCGAAAGCGGTCCACAGGGTGAGTGGAGGTGGCCAGAGCACCGGACCCCAGGGGGGACTCGTCCATTCTCTCCATGCAGTCTTCCAGGCGGGTGATATCCCGACGGAACATGTTGGCGTAGGCCATCATGGCATGGGCGAAGGTGATGGGCTGGGCCCGCTGGAGGTGGGTGTAGCCGGGCATGATGGCGTCCAGGGAGGACTCAGCCTGGCGGATGAGGGCTTTCTCCAGGTCAACCAGCATCCCAACGATAACGGGAATCTCTTCTTTTACGAAAAGGCGGAAGTCCAAGGCAACCTGGTCGTTGCGGCTGCGGGCGGTGTGGAGGCGCTTGCCGGTGGCGCCGATGCGCTCCGTGAGGAGGACCTCCATATTCATGTGGATGTCTTCACTGTCCTTGGTGAAGGACACTTTGCCGTCTTCGATCTCAGTGAGGAGGACTTTCAGGGTCTCCACGATCTTATGGGCCTCATCCTGTTCGATGACGCCCTGCTCACCCAGCATGGTGGCGTGGGCGATGGAGCCGGTGATATCCTGCCGGTAGAGGCGGGCGTCAAAAGAAATGGAGGAGTTGAAGTCGTTTACCTTGTCGTCGGTCTCCTTCTGAAACCGGCCTGCCCAAAGTTTCATAGATGTGTTTCCTTTCCAGTAAAGCGGTAAAAATGGGAGAGAGCAGGAGTCGGTAACCCGATCCTGCCCTTGCGTTATATAATCCTCCCGGGGCTCCGCCGCCCACTGGCGGCGAAGCTCCGGCGTGGTGAGTATGCTTGCTTACTTCTTGTTCAGAATACCCCGCTCGCGCAGTGCCTGCACGGTGTCGGGCAGGCCCCACAGGTTGATGAAGCCGGCGGAATCCTTCTGATCGTAGTCGTAGCTGGACTCATTGAAGGTGGCGATGTCCTCGGAGTACAGAGAGTAGGGAGAGGTCATGCCGGCGGGAATGATGTTGCCCTTGTAGAGCTTCAACTTCACGGTGCCGGTGACATACTCGTTGGATTTATCAGCGAAAGCGGTCAGGGCCTCCCGCAGGGGGGAGAACCACTTGCCGTTGTAGATCAGATCGGCGAAGTCCACAGCCAGCTTCTGCTTTGCGTGGAGGGTGTCCTTGTCCATGGTGATCATTTCCAGCTGCTCGTGGGCAAAGTACAGAATGGTGCCGCCGGGGGTCTCGTAGACGCCGCGGTCCTTCATGCCGACCAGACGGTTTTCCACGATGTCCAGGATGCCGATACCGTTCTCGCCGCCGACTTTGTTCAGACCTTCGATAATCTGGGAGACCTTCATCTTCTCACCGTTCAGAGCAACGGGAGCACCGGCCTCGAAGTCGATGGACACATAGGTGGGCTTATCAGGTGCCTGGTAGGGGGAGATGCCCATTTCCAGGAAGCCGGGCTTGTCCAGGTTGGGTTCGTTGGAGGGATCCTCCAGATCCAGACCCTCATGGCTCAGGTGCCACAGGTTCTTATCCTTGGAGTAGTTGGTCTCGCGGGAGATTTTCAGGGGCACGTTGTGGGCCTCTGCGTAGTCAATCTCTTCGTCACGGCTCTTAATGTCCCACTCACGCCAAGGGGCGATGATCTTCATGCCGGGGGCAAAGCGCTTGATGGCCAGCTCGAAACGGACCTGGTCGTTGCCCTTGCCGGTGCAACCGTGGGCGATGGCGTCAGCGCCCTCTTCCAGGGCAATCTCAGCCAGCTTCTTGCCGATGATGGGGCGGGCAAAGGCGGTGCCCAGCAGGTACTTTTCATACTTGGCGCCCATCTTCAAAGCGGGGACGATGACGTCGTCGCACATCTCGTCCACCAGGTCGGCCACAATCAGCTTGGAAGCGCCGGTCTTCAGGGCCTTTTCTTCCAGGCCTTCCAGCTCGTCAGCCTGGCCCACGTTGCCGGAGACGGCGATGATTTCGGGGTTGTTGTAGTTCTCTTTCAGCCAGGGGATGATGATGGATGTATCAAGACCGCCGGAGTAGGCGAGTACGACTTTTTTAATTTCAGACATGGTGTGTTACCTCCCAGAAATAGTATGGAATTTCTTGTCGTGGTACAGAATACCACCAACCAAAGGAAAATGCAAGAGCAATATGCATAATAATTCGGAGAACTTCAAAAATTCCCTGAGCAATTTTCAATAAGAATGCATATTATCAAAGAATATGCAGCATATTATTCGGTTTATGCAGAGAACCCCCACCGTTTTCATTTGACTTTTCGGGGAAATGCTGGTAAAATGCCAACTGCGCAGCAAAGGCGCAGAAAAAAACGGGTGGGCTGTTTGCCCCTCTGTTATATTTGCGGGCATGATGGAATTGGTAGACATGCGAGATTTAGGTTCTCGTGCTTTCGCGTTGGGGTTCAAGTCCCCATGCCCGTACCACGCCACAGGACAGGGATGATTGGGGTCCCTGTCCTGTGTTTTTTGCCCATCGGAGGACGGGAGCCACGATAAATTTTTGGGGCTACGTATCTTTTCAGGGGAAACGTTTCGTGGTAGAATACCACCATATAAAAACGGAACAGGATACCTTTCCATAATCTGCCCGCTGTTTTATGTAGGGGCGTTTGATGAAAAATAGGAAGAGGAGAACAACACGATGAAAATCTGTGTCTTAAACGGGTCTCCCCGTGGGAAATATTCGACTACCATCCATACGGTGCAGTATCTGCAGAAGCGGTACCCCGGCCACAGCTTTACTTATGTCAATGTGGGGACGAAGATCCGTGCCCTGGAGAAGGACATGACGGAGGTCTGCGCTGTTATGGAGGCGGCCGATCTGGTCCTGTTTTCTTACCCGGTGTACACCTTTATTGCCCCCAGCCAGGTACATCGGTTCATCGCCGCCCTGAAGGCCTGCGGTGCAGACCTGTCCGGAAAGTTCGTCACCCAGATCACTACCTCCAAGCACTTCTATGATGTGACGGCCCACCGGTATATTGAGGACAACTGTTTTGACCTGGGGATGCGTGTCATCCGGGGGCTCTCTGCAGACATGGACGACCTGACCACGGAAAAGGGACGGCTGGAGGCGGAGAAGTTCTTTGCCTATGTTCTGTGGTGCGTGGAAAACGACGTGTCCGAACCTGCACCGGCAAGGAGACCCGCCCCCGTGCCGGACTATGTGCCTGCCCTGGCCCCTGTAGAGAAGAGCAAAGGCTATGATACGGTCATTGTGGCCGACCTTCGACCCGAGGACGAGAACCTGCGGAAGATGATTGAGGACTTCCAGGCAGCCTATCCATACGAGACAAGGCTGGAAAACATTGCAGAGTTTCCCTTCGGGGGCGGCTGTATCGGCTGCTTCAACTGTGCCGGGGACGGAAAGTGTATCTATAAGGACGGGTTTGATACCTACCTGCGGGAGACGATCCAGACTGCCGATGCGGCGGTGTTTGCCTTCACCATTCGGGACCACTCCATGGGGCCTACATTTAAAATGTATGACGACCGGCAGTTCTGCAATGGGCACCGTACCGTGACCCAGGGGATGCCGTTCGGGTACATTGTAAGCGGTGACTATGAGGCGGAGGAGAATTTGCGCACCATCGTGGAAGCCCGCTGCGAAGTGGGTCATAATTTCCTGGCTGGGGTGGGCTATGACGCCCCGGGAATTGAATCCATGGCCAGGCGGCTGGCCTACGCCCTGGAGCACGAGTACCTCCAGCCCCGGAACTTCTACGGCGTGGGCGGTATGAAGATCTTCCGGGATCTGATCTGGCTGATGCGTGGCATTATGAAGGCCGACCATCAGTTCTACAAGGCCAATGGCGAGTACGATTTCCCCCAGAAGCAGAGGGGGAAGATGATGGGGATGTGCGTTCTGGGTGCCATGGTACGCAACCCCAGGATGAAGGCAAAGATGGGCAATAAGTTCAACCAGGGGATGGCAGCGCCCTACGAAAAGGTGGTGGCCAAGGCGGTCCCCGTTGGGGAGGACCCTGCTGAAAAAGTGTCTGCCGACCGCCGGAAAATCATAGCAGTGCCAAAGAAAACGGCTCGCGTTGTCAGACGCCGCCGGAAATAATGCAGAACGCCCCGGATGGAGATTTATCTCCGCCCGGGGCGTTGTCTGTTGTGGGGAAAGTATGCGGGGTTATCGGTTCCGGCTCTCCCGGTGGCGCCCCCCGGCGGCCCGGCGCTGCTTCTGGAAGCAGACCTCGCACAGGCGGCCGTGGTGGTGGAGGGGAAGGGCTGCTCCGCACCGGGCACAGAAGCGGATGTTGTTTTTCAGTCGGTGGAGGAGGATCTCGTTGATCTCCTCAGCCACGTCCTCCCGCTGGTTATAGAGGGCGTCCTCGTCCACAGGGCAGCCGAAGGCCTTGGCGAAGGAGAAGTAAAGGTCCAGTTTCCGGCAGAAGAGCTCCAACTCCGGTAGGGTCCGGGGACGCCCCTCCGGGAAGCCGGGCTGCTCGATGGTCTCCCCCTGCTGATAGAGACGGAGGAAGCGGAAGAAGAGCTCCCGCAGGGGTTCCTCAGTCTCGTCAAAGGGGATGTTCGCGGCCCTCAGTTCCTGCTCTTTGGAGAGAGAGAAGCCCGTCTCCCGGATCTTGGAGATGATGGTAATATAGCGGCTGATATCCAGCTTGATATAGGGGTCTGCTGTAGGCATTCGATTCCATTCAGTGAGGACCTCCAGCAGGTCAAAATCCACCATGAGGACCAGGTCTGAGAACCCGGCCACGGCCTGCCGAAGGGGAGGAACCACGGTGTTCAGCCCCTGACGAATGGCACCCAGGTTCTGGGTGGCACCCACATAGCCCCGGTCATACATGCCGTACCGCCCGGCCCGCCCGGCAATTTGCTGAATCTCCTCGGGTTTCAGTTCCCGGCGTTCTACGCCGTCAAATTTCTCTGTGTCCATGAAGATGATGCGGCGGATGGGCAGATTGAGACCCATGCCGATGGCATCGGTGGATACCACGTACTCCATGCGGCCTTCCAGAAAACCCTCCATCTGCTTCCGTCGGGTGGCGTAAGGGAGTGCGCCGTAGATGATGGCGGGCTCCTTTCCGGCCTGGCGCAGATCCTCGGCCACACTGAGAACGCCTACCTTGGAGAAGGTGATGAGGGCGTCTCCGGGCTGGATGCGGGTGTAATCCACGGTATGGCTCATGCAGAGCAGGGGAGTCTGCCGCCGGTGGAGCTCAACCTCATAGCTGTCCCCGCAGCTCTCGATGAGCCGGAGGAGGAGGTCTTTGGCCTCCGGTGCGGCGCACAGATGGATCTCCGGGGCCCGGACGCCCAGAATGGCACGGGTCCAGGCGTAGCCCCGCTGGCGGTCGGCAATCATCTGGCACTCATCGATGACGGCCACCTCGTAGACCTGCTTCAGGTCCAGCTTCTCTGCCGTGGCGGCCACATGAGTGTCCTCCTCTCGGCGGTCCTCCTCTTCGCCTGTGGTGAGGCTGCAGTCCACGCCGGCCTTCAGGAGAATCTCCTGGGCTTCCAGGGCCAGAAGGCGCAGGGGGGCCAGATAGACGCCGGTCCCGGCCTGCTTCAATCGCTGGAAGCCGGCGTAGGTCTTGCCTGTGTTGGTGCCGCCGATGTGGAGGACAAAGTGCCGGGACATGGCCCGGGCCTCGGGATATTCGTCCTTGGGATTCAGGGCCATGAGGACCTGCAGGCTGGTGCGGATGGCCTGAGGCACATAGCAGACGGAGTAGAGGTAGCCCAGGGGACGGGAGAGAAGCTGCTTTGCAGGGAAGGGGTCCATCCTCAGCAGGGCGGTCAGGTCGGCTTCAGGCTGGGCGTCGGTGAATTCACGGATAGCCTGCGCGGCGGCGGCCAGAAGAATGTGGGGGTAGCGGGACTTAATCTCCCCCATGAGGGGGCTGGTCAGATGCTCCCCCATCCACACCCCGGTCTGGACGAAGTGGGTCAGGTCGCCGGGGAGCTGACTGCCGTCACAGCGTTTTTCCAGGGCCAGGAACCGGGTCAGGTAACCGGAGACCTGGGTGGGGCGCAGGACGCGGCCTTTGGCAGAAGAGGGCAGAGTATCCAGAATCACCCGGTGGTAGTGCCCGGCCAAGATTCGGGCGGGATCATCAGAGGACCCGGGGCAGGCTGACCAGAGGTCATCCAGCATGCGGACGACCTCTTCAATGGCGGATCTGGCGGCCACGATGGCCTGCCCGCCGGGCTTAGGACCCCGGGCCTTTTTGCGGAAGACCTCGGTCTCCTCTGCTGCCCGTACGTCATCCCGGTGCCAGGCGGGGATGGACCGCCCGTTGACCCGGCGGTACCGGGGCTTAGGCAGGAGGGTGCTGATTAGTTCGTTGGTCCAGCCCCTGGATTTCAGGAGGGAGGGCGACCAATATTTTCCCTGGCTGTGGTTTGCCATACCGTGGTTCCTTTCGCTGAGCAGTGTTCTTTTCTCATTGTAGCACAGGTCGCCCTGATGGGAAAGAGAGGATTCCCACAGGTGGGAGCATTTTGAGCCTACAAACAGAGGAAGGGTGCCCCGGATGCCTTTTCCCTTGACAACGGGGCGATAAACGACCATACTGGTGTTATTAGCACATTCTCCGGGAGGAACCGCCATGAAAGACATTCCGCAGCTCACCATACGCCCCCACACCCGGCCCAAAGTTTTGCTTTTGGGCAACGGCATGAACCGGGTCTACGGGGGGGCTTCCTGGGCGGGGCTGCTCCAGAAGATCAATCGGACGGCCTTCACCCCGGAGGAAGTGAAGGGGATCCCATTGCCCATGCAGGCGGTCCTCCTCAGCGAGGACCATGTGGACAGTTCTCTGAAAGAACTGAAGAAGGAGCTGACCCAGTGCGAGCTCCACCCCTGGCTGGATGAGCAACTGAAAAAACTGCTGACCATGCCCTTTGATTGCATTCTGACCCCCAACTTCACCTACGAGCTGGAGTGTGCAGCTGACCCGAACTTCCTGGAGGGCAGGGGCCGCTGGGGAAGGTATCAGCGCCACACCCCTGCGATAAAGCGGGCGGAGCAGCGGTTCATGCTCCATACCTATTATTCCATGCCCACCGACCGGGGGGAGGTTCCCCTGTTTCATGTTCACGGGGAGGCAAGAAAGCCGGAATCGGTGATTCTGGGCCACTATTTCTACGGGAACCTCCTGTTCCGCTATGACGACTACCTGACCAGACAGGCCCCAAACTGCCGCTATCCTGCGGAGGAGGCCGGCAAAGGCCGGCCGGTGATGAGCTGGCTGGACTATTTTATCCTGGGGGATGTCTACAGCCTGGGCTTTGGCTTCGATACGGCGGAGATGGACCTGTGGTGGCTCCTCTGCCGGAAAAAGCGCGAGCTGGCCCCCCATGGGGACCTCTTCTTTTTTGAGCCCGACCGCAAGGCGACAATCACCAAGATCGCCCTCCTGCAGGCCTACAACGCCCGGCAGCTCTCCCTGGGCTTCCGGGAACTGGACCCGGAGGGATACCGGGACTTCTACGAGACGGCTGTGGAGACCATCGGCCGCATGGTGGCCGGGGGCTGAACGGGGTGACGGCATGAAACGATTCTATTACGGCTGGGTGGTCTGCATAGCGGGCATCCTGGTGCTCTTTATCACCATGGGTACGGTCTCTAACGGGTTCTCCGTCTATCTGCCCTATATTATGGCAGAGTACGGGTTAACCAATGCGCAGACATCCTCCCTGGTGACCCTGCGCTGCCTGGTCTCCTTTTTTGCCATGCTGGGCATAGGGATCTATTATAATAAGGTCTCGATTCGGGTGGGAGTTGGCATTGCAGCGGCCTGTGCCGGGGTGTCCTTCTGGCTGTACAGTGTGGCCGAGAGTTATCCCCTCTTCTGTCTGGGGGCGGCGATCTCCGGCTTGAGCTACGGCCTGGGTTCCATGATCCCCATCTCCATCCTTATGCACCGGTGGTTCGTGAAGCACCGGGCTCTGGCCCTGAGCCTCTGTGCCTCAGGCAGCGGCATCGCTACCATCGTTCTGCCCCCCATTACCACGGCTATGGTGGAGGGGCTATCCATCCGGGCGGCATTTCGTATCGAGGGGATAGCCGTCTTTCTGCTGACGGCCCTCATCATTCTTTTTCTGCGGAACTCCCCCAGAGAGAAGGGACTTATGCCCTACGGGCAGGAGGAGAGCGGACCTGTGGAAGCGGGGGAAACAGCCCCGACCCGGTCCTATTCCCTCACCGCCCGGGCCTGGGCTTTGATGGCCTGCGTTAGCCTGTTCATGGGGGCCCTGGCCAACCCCGGCTTCTCCCATCTCTCCGTGCTGTATACATCAGAGGGCTTCGACCCCATGGTGATAGCTGTAATCATCAGTGCCACCGGAGTGATGATTACCCTGGGCAAGCTGATCTACGGGGAGGTCACCGATCGCATCGGGGGGTGCCGATCCAGTTTGCTCTTTGGCGGCGTCCTGCTGCTGGGGTACATGCTGTGCTGCCTGGCCTTCCTCCGGAACACAGCCATCACCGGGGCCACCGTTCTGGCGCTGGGCATCGGCTATCCCATCGCCACGATTGGACCCTCTGTGTGGGCCAACGATATGAGTTCTCCTGACCGCTACCCCACAGTGATCCGGCGGCTTCAGGTAATTTACGCAGGAGGTGCCCTGGTCTTTGCCAGTGTGCCGGGGATTCTGGCCGATCACTTCGGGAGTTACCTGCCTGCTTATATGCTGTTCTCGGCATTTCTGGCTGCGGCTCTGCTCTTTATTGCCCTGGCCTACCGGGAGACAAAAAGGAATGAAATGATATGAAAAAAGGCGCTGCATCACAACTTGTGCGATGCAGCGCTGCTTGTTGGTAGCCGAATAGGCGATACCCTCCAGTTGAACTGGGGGTAGTTGGTACAGGGAGTATTATGTAGATATGGTAGGCAAGTATGAAGGGGAGACAAAGGAGTATATTCAAAACCAGTTAGAGGAAGATATAGCGAATGACCAGATTAGTCTGAAAGAGTTTATTGACCCGTTTACGGGTAAGCCGGTGAAACCGGGCAAATAAAAGCAGCCCCCGGGCAGGGGGCTGGAGATAAACGTGTGATTGCCGGACGATTCGCTGCCCCCTTAAGGGGGCAACCACAGGAGATAGGCCCTTATAGGGCCTG
>JABUSR010000060.1 GCA_021442645.1 Ruminiclostridium sp. | reverse complement strand
ACCCCATGCTTGTAAGGCATGTGCTCTCCCAGCTGAGCTATGCTCCCGTTTCGTCTCTCAAGAGGCAAATCCCCAAGCGACGAAATTTATTATACTGATAAGGCCCGTATTTGTCAAGGGTTTTTTGTTAAAAAGTTGACGGGTTTGAATCAGAGCTTATCGGGCTCGGACCTCATCTGAGCCCGATAACACCATTACATGGAGGCCAGCAATTCTTCCAGTTCTTCCTTTTCATAGGCATGGATTGTATCACAGAACTGGCAGGACATCTCAGCCCGGCCCACCTCATCGATGAGTTCTCGGAGTTCCTCCCGGCCCATACTCACAAGGGCGTTCCGCATTCTCTCCCGGCTGCAGTAGCAACGGTACTCCACGGGAATGATCTCCAGGATCTCCAGGTCAAAGTCGGCCAGGACCTCTTTTAACAGGTCCTCTGCACTCATCCCTTGGCTCAGGTAACTGGTGACCTGACCCACCCGCGTGATCCCCGCCTCAATCTTGTCAATGTCTGATTCAGAAGCACCGGGCAGTAGTTGAATCAGGTATCCTCCTGCCGCCGCCACAGACAGGTCCCGGTCCACCAGGACCCCCAGTGCGCAGGCGGTGGGAATCTGCTCACTCTCAGCATAGTAAGCTGTCACATCCTCAGCGATTTCACCGGAGACCAGGGGAATGGTTCCCACATAGGGCTCTTTCATGCAAAGGTCCTTGATAACCGTAATGGAGCCCTCCGTGCCCACAGCCCGGCCAACATCCAATTTGGCAGGCCCTTTCAGGGGCAGCTCCACCTGGCCGTTCTGCACATAGCCGCGGACATTGCCGCCGTTGTCAGAAACCACTAGGATATTCCCCACAGGGCCGCCGCCGCTGATGCGGACGGTAACGGAGCCATCCTCTTCCTTCAACTGTTGGCCAATCATGGATGTAGCTAACAGCGTGCGCCCCAATGCCGCCGTGGCCACAGGCCGGGTATTGTGGATCTCCCTGGCCCGTTGAACCAGATCCCTCCCCTGAATCGCCATTGCCTTGACCGGGGCGTCCTTTGCAATCATTCGTACAATATAATCC
The DNA here is from genome assembly GCA_021442645.1 of Ruminiclostridium sp. GTDB lineage: Bacteria > Bacillota > Clostridia > Oscillospirales > Oscillospiraceae > Evtepia. Next base: position 16,349 of record JABUSR010000060.1, on the reverse strand, counting down.
ATAGTTGCGATTCCTTCATTTCCAATCTGTCTCATTGTTATTTTGGCTTGCGGGCAGTGAAGAAAATCCGGTCTTCCCCCGCTTTAGGGCGGCGGAATTTCAGGTTCCCATACTGACGGATATCCACAAGTCCTGCTTCTTTCAAGAACCCGGTCAGCTCCTCCGGAGTATATGCAAACTCCTCGTGAATCTCCCCATCCCGCTCCCAGCGGTCGTCTTCCGCCAACTGAAAGACATCCATGGCATAGGTGCAGATTCGTCGACGGCGGTCGTACTCCGTCCGCCAAACGCAGTAGGCGTCCTCCGTCTCATCCAGAAACATCCCGCCGTCCAGGCTCTCCAGGTGTTCGGGGGTATGAACATCAAACACAAACAGGCCGCCTGGCTCCAGAAAGAGCTGGACCCTATGAAATGCCTTTTGGAGCTTTGCAGGGCTGGTCACGTGGTTCACACTGTCCAGGAGGCAGACGCAGGCATCCACCGTGCCGTACAGATCCAATTTCTCCATAGGCTGGCAGAGGAAGATGGGCGGTTCTGCGCCGGGGGGCAGCATTTTCTCCGCCGCCACAGCCAGCATCTCCGGGGAGAAATCTACCCCAATCATCTCATACCCCCGCTGGGCCAGCAAGAAGGACATCGTCCCCGTGCCGCAGGCTAAGTCCAGCACTGTGTGAATGGGCTTTTTCTCCCGATCAAAACACCGCTCAAGAAAATCAGCCCAGGCAGGGTAATTTACATCCTCCGTCATAGCATCGTAGCAGTTGGCCAGGGCGTTATAGGTGGCATCAAAATCCCTCACGGCAATTTACTCTTCTCCTTCTCCCAAAATGCATCTAGTCTGGGCAGGATAGCCTGATAGCCCTCCGCGCCGTACTGAAGGCAACGGTTGACCCGGCTGATGGTGGCGCTGCTTGCCCCCGTCTTCTTCAGGATATCCTGGTAAATCATCCCCTCCCGAAGATACATGGCAACTTCGATCCTCTGCTCCATGGCCTTCAGCTCGCTTACCGTGCACAGGTCCTGAAGAAAGCGACGGCATTCCTCCACGCTTTTCAGCTGCAGCAGGCTCTCGTATAGCAGATCGTTCTCTGTCTGTGGAGATTTCTTCATGAAACATGCCCCCTTTGATTCGTTTACTTTCATATTTTATCAAGTTAAATCGCGAATGTAAAGAGACAAACCGCCAGTATTTCTGAAGAACTTTAAAATAGAATGAAATTTCTCCTTCTCTATCTTGCATTTTTATAATCTTGGTATTATAATGAGATGTATTTTTTGAACGACCTGTTACTCCCTTCGGGAAGCGGGGCACCGACTGCACCCGGCCGCCGGTGTTCACAGTTAGGAGGAATTCTCATGGTAAAAGCAATTGTCGGCGCCAACTGGGGCGACGAGGGCAAAGGAAAAATTACCGACCTGCTGGCTGAGCAATCTGACATCGTCATCCGATATCAGGGCGGTGCCAATGCAGGCCACACCATCATCAATGACTACGGTCGCTTTGCCCTGCACACCCTTCCTTCCGGCGTCTTCTATTCTCATATCACCAACATCATCGGCAACGGAGTCGCTCTGGACATCCGCAAACTGGTAGCAGAACTCAATAATCTGGTGGAAAACAATGTCCCCGCCCCCAACCTCATTATCTCAGACCGGGCGCAGCTCCTCATGCCCTACCATGTCCTGCAGGATACCTATGAGGAAGAACGCCTGGGCGGCCATGCCTTCGGCTCCACCAAAAGTGGCATCGCCCCCTTCTATTCAGACAAGTACGCCAAGATCGGCATCCAGGTCTGCGACCTCTTTGATGATGTTCGGCTGAAAGACCGTCTGAACCGGGCTGTTGAGATTAAAAACATCCTTTTCGAAAACATGTACCACAAGCCCACGATTGATGCAGAAGCCCTGTTTTCAGAACTTCTGGAACTGCGGGAGGTCATCAGCCCCTATGTAAGCGATGCAGTAACCTTTGTCCATCAGGCCTTATCCGATGGAAAGAGCATCCTTTTGGAGGGTCAGTTGGGTGCCATGAAGGACCCTGACCTTGGCATCGTCCCCATGACTACCTCCTCCCACACCCTTGCCGGGTTCGGTTGCGTCGGTGCAGCCATCCCGCCCACGGCAATGGAAGAAGTCATCTGTGTCTCCAAGGCCTACTCCTCCTGTGTGGGCTCTCAGACCGAACCCTTTGTCAGTGAACTATTGGGCGTTGCCGGCGATGAGCTCCGCCGCCGGGGCGGCGATAAGGGCGAGTTCGGCGCTACCACCGGCCGTCCCCGCCGTGTGGGCTGGTTTGATGCTGTGGCCACTCGCTATGGCTGTATGGTTCAGGGCGCTACGAAAGTTGCCCTCACCTGCCTGGATGTCCTTGGCTACCTGGACGAGATTCCCGTCTGCACCGCCTACGAAATCGATGGGATGATTACCAATGACTTCCCAGTCCCTGCCCTTCTGAATCGGGCCAAACCGGTTTTCACCACCCTTCCCGGTTGGAAGTGCGACGTACGCGGCATCACAAACTACCAGGCACTTCCGCCCCAGGCCAAGGCCTATGTGGACTTCCTTGAGCAGGAGATTAAGACTCCTATCTCCATCGTCTCTACCGGCCCCAAGCGTCATGAGATCACCTTTAGAAAATGAAATATCTCCTCCTGTTAACGGAAAGATGGGCACCGATTCTCGGTGCCCATCTTTCCGTTTTGACAGAATTCTTTCATTTTATTCTGAGGTGATGGTTCAAACTGTTATATGAGCTTCCTGAAGCCCCGGGGGAGTTCCGCCCGATAGGTGGTCTCCTTCCCGGTAAGAGGATGGACAAAAGTCAACTCATGGGCATGGAGGCATAGTCTCCTCAGAGGGTCAGTTTTTGCCCCGTAGGTCCGGTCCCCCGCTACAGGGCACCCCAACTCACTGAGGTGGACGCGAATCTGATTCTTGCGCCCGGTCGACAGGTCGATCTCCAGCAGTGAGTACCGCTTTCCCTGGCGTACCGTAGAATAGTGGGTGATTGCCTCCTTGCCGCCAGTCTGCACAGAGTATACCTTATGGATGCCATTCTCCTGCAGGAATGTGCGGATGGTCTCCTTCGCCTTCGGAGGCATCCCCTCCACCACAGCGGTATACCCCCTACGGCAGACGATGGTATCCCAGTTATCCTGGAACGCCCGCTTGATTCGCTCGCTTTTTGCAAAGAGGAGAACACCGGAGGTGTCCCGGTCCAGACGGTGGACGATAAATACCCTAGCTTTAGGATCCTTCGCCCGGACGTAGTCAGTCACCTGCCGGTAGGCAGTACGCTCCCGCTCCCGGTCACTGGCCATTGACAGGAGTCCCGCAGGTTTGTCCACTACCAGGATCTCTTCATCCTCCCACAGGACAGGGAACGGCAGGGCCGCCCTTTTCAGGGCCTCCGGGAGGATTGTTACCTGCTGACTGGGGAAAAGACGGTGGTCGTGGCGGGTAACGCACCTGCCGTCCACCAGCACCTGACCCCGGGTGAGAAGGCCTTTCACGGTATTGCGGCTCTTATCTCCCACAGATTCCAGCAGGAAGGGCAGAAGCGTCGTCTCTGTATTCACGGTATACTCTCGAGATGGTTTTGGTTTGCGTTCCATTTGATCATGTCCTTTTCAGGCTAAAGCTTTCTCTATTATACCACCGGAGTCCGCCAACTGGCTACAGGATATTTCACTTTGTTCTCTTTCAGTGGGGCAGACAACTCTGTAAACCTGGGCCTTCGCTCCGCAGCGACACCTGCCCTTATTCCGGGCAGGTAACCTCCATCACCTGCTCGATCATCTGGTGAGCGAGGCGGCTCACCGGGGTATCGGAGGCCCGGTAATAGACCTCCTTCCCCCCTCTCCGGCTAACAATCAGGCCGCTCTGCCGCAGAGCCTTGAGATGATGGGAGACTGCCGGACTGGATATCTCCAGCAGGGCGGAGATGTTGATTACACACGACTCGTAATGACACAGTAGCCAAAAAATCCGCACACGTGTCGTGTCCGCAAACTGTTTGAACACCTCCGCCGCAAGCCGGAAGTCTTCCTCACGCTGAAACTGCTCCAGAACCCGGGCGCTCTCGCCGTGGTCATGGGGCAATTCTCTCATTTTCATAAGTCTCTCCTCCTATTCCCCTGGTTAATCAACTTCCCCATCTTTTCCAGCGCCATCTTCCCAAGGAAAAAAAGCCGAAAGGATTTGGCCTTTCTCCGTATTGGTTACACAGAAGCAGCTCTCCCCAAGGATCACCCGCCGCACAACTATTTATACCTCTTCCTTCTGAATTGCAGGGCTACACCTCTCCACAGAGAATCCCTCCGACAATTATCTGACCTTCTTCCGTCTGATTTCATCAGAATCATCTTTCAAAAGGAATTATCATCGTACATCAGTCTGACCTTCTTCGTCTTTTGGCATGAAATACCAAAAAAAGCGTTGACTTTTTCTTTGCCTTTGATTATACTACACCCGCAATAATTAAACAAGTGTTTAATTTTATGTTTGTTATCCCTTGTTCTCAAAAGGAGGTTACAATGCAAGAAATTATTGTCAGTGTCGTTCTCGCCATAGTCATTATCATAGCTCTCGGGCTTCTATTTATTGTCGGAAGAAAACAGGGCGGCATGACGCAGGAACAGCGTAATGTCCTCATCCGTATCCTCATTGCTTCAGGCATACTACTGGGACTGCAGTATATCCCGGCATCCGCCTTTTCCGGGCTGGATACAAGTCTATTCCCCTCTGCAGGCCGTTGGGCTCGGTTTTGTCTCTATCTGGTCGACTACTTCATTATCGGGTATGATATTCTGCTGGAAGCACTGGAGGGAATCCGCAATCGAGAAGTCTTCGATGAGAATTTCCTTATGGCGGTGGCAACAGTGGGCGCTATGGCCTTAGCTATTTACGAAAACGGGGACTATGTGGAGGCCATTGCTGTCATGCTGTTCTATCAGGTTGGAGAGTGGTTCCAGAGTTATGCTATTGAGCGAAGCCGACGGAATATCTCCGATTTAATGGATATCCGGCCCGATTACGCCAACGTAGAACGGAACGGATCTCTGGCTCAGGTGGATCCAAACGAAGTGGCAGTCGGCAGTGTCATCGTAGTCCAGCCCGGGGAAAAAATCCCTATCGATGGCGTGGTGCTGGAAGGATGCTCCACACTGAACACCAGTGCCCTCACCGGGGAGAGTCTTCCTCGAGAAGTTGAAGTCTCGGACACTGTTATTAGCGGGTGTATCAACATGACCGGAGTTCTGAAGGTGCGCACGACCAAAGAATTTGGCCAGTCTACCGCATCCAAGATCCTCAATCTGGTAGAAAGTGCCAGCTCCAAAAAATCCAGGTCCGAGGACTTTATTTCCAGATTTGCGAGAGTATACACCCCCGTCGTGTGTTGCAGTGCCCTAGCCCTTGCAATCCTGCCGCCCCTTGTGCAGATTCTGTTCCTGGGACTCCCCGCTGCCTGGATTGTCTGGGCCTATCGTGCTCTAGTCTTCTTGGTCATCAGCTGCCCCTGTGCCTTGGTAATCAGCATCCCCCTCAGTTTCTTTGCAGGTATCGGCGGAGCCAGCCGGGAAGGCATTCTGGTGAAGGGCTCCAACTACCTTGAAGCTCTTTCCCAGACAAAGGTTGTTGTCCTTGATAAGACCGGTACCCTCACACAAGGAAGCTTTGAAGTAGACAGTATCTACTGCAGCACCATAGAAAAATCCCTTCTCCTGGAATATGCCGCTCTTGCTGAGAGTGCTTCCTCACACCCTATAAGCAAAAGCCTACTGCGTGCCTATGGAAAGAAGCCTGACCGCGCACGTGTCGGCCATATACAGGAATTCAGCGGGAATGGTGTTTTGGCAAAGGTCGACGGTTTGGATATTGCCGTTGGCAATGACAAACTCATGGCACGGATGAATATCGCCTGTGCTCTCTGCGAACAAGCGGGCACTGTTGTCCATGTAGCTGTGGATGGAATCTACGCCGGATATCTCCTAATCTCTGACCAAGTGAAGCCCCATGCCAAAGAGGCCATTGCAGCCCTGAAAACCGTTGGTGTGAATAAGACCGTGATGCTTACAGGAGACAACAAACAGGCTTCGGAGCAGGTTGCCGCCGCCCTTTGTCTGGACCATGTCCACAGCGAACTCCTCCCGGCAGACAAAGTAACTAAGGTAGAGGAACTACTGGAACAGACTTCCGGGAAAGCAAAGCTTGTCTTTGTGGGGGACGGCATCAACGATGCGCCTGTCCTGTCCCGAGCCGATGTAGGTATCGCCATGGGTGCTATGGGTTCAGACGCCGCAATCGAAGCTGCAGATGTCGTCCTCATGGATGACGATCCCATGAAGATTGCCAAAGCAATCAGAATCTCCAAAAAATGTTTGGGGATTGTATATCAGAACATCGTCTTTGCACTCGGCGTAAAATTCATCTGTCTTACTTTGGGGGCCTTTGGCATCGCAAACATGTATCTGGCTATCTTTGCCGATGTTGGTGTCATGGTACTGGCCGTCCTGAACGCTATACGCTGCCTCTTCGTTCACAAGCTATGATATTCCCCTCTGCATTAGACAAACAACTGAAAAGGGACCCTTCCCAGTTGAATAACCGGGAAGGGTCCCTTGATATTCTTCTTACTATTACTCGGTGCGGCGATCCTTACCCATGAAGAACATGGCAATAACCCCCTGCCCAGTGTGCGTACCAATAACGGGGCCGATGTCTCCGATGATGACATCGGCAACTGGCAGGCGTTTCTTAATCATGGCGGCAAGGCCCTCAGTCTCCTCTCGGCACTGGGCCTGGCTAATGAAGACATACTGTCCTTCAGGATTTTCGATGAGTGTCTCGATCTTATCCGCTAAGGCCTCGATAGATTTTTTGCGGCCTTTCACAGTGGTGACTGCTGCCAAATGGCCATCATTGTCTACATGGAGTATGGGCTTCACCTGAAGCAGAGACCCGAACACTGCCTTACCAGCAGACAGACGGCCACCACGGCGCAGTTGGGTCAGATTTCCAACAGTAAACCAGTGGCAGACCTTCAGCTTATTGGCCTCAACAAAGTCTCGGACCTCCTCTATTGTCTTGCCCTTGCGCTTCTCCTGGTCAGCCAGATAGACAATCAACCCCTGTCCCATGGAAGCACACAGGGTGTCTACTGCGTAGATCTTTGCCTCAGGAAACTCCTCTCGCAAATCATCCAAGGCAATACACCCGTTCTGGTAGGTAGCACTCAGGCCGGAAGAGAAGGCAAGATATAGCAAATCTTTCCCTTCCTGAAGCAGAGGCCGGAAGTTCTCCTTAAAATCATCCACGTTAGGGGCAGAAGTCTGGGCAGACTCACCCTTCATCAGGCGATCAAAGAATTCCTTGGGATCAGGACCGTCGCCGGGACGATTATAAAAGTGCTGGGCCCCGAACTGAACAGACAGGGGTACCACAGTCAGGCCCATGTCCTCCACTTGATCTTGGTTCAAATCCACACAGGAATCGGTAACAATTACATAGTCTCTCATGTTTTGTCTTCTCCTTTAAGAACAGCAATTGGTGAATACGGTAAAAAACTGGAACACAGTCCCGGCAAGTACAAAGAAATGCCAGACACCGTGGCGATAAGGTTTTTCTTTCTGGCGGTAGAAGAGAATCCCCACGGTATAACACACCCCACCAACAACTAGAAATACAAAGCCCATAGTGGTAAGGGACCGGTAAATGGACGGCAGAGCGATGAGGCACATCCAGCCCATCACGATATATAGTACCATGGAGAGCTTCTTCCACCGGTGCATGTCAACAGCGGTGAGAACGATACCCACCACCGCACAGGCCGTATTGACTCCAAAAACTACCCATCCTAAGACACCGCCGATATTCACCAGACAGATAGGAATGTAAGTCCCCAAAATAAGGAAAAAGATAGAGCAGTGGTCCAGAACCTGAAAGACCCGTTTCCCCTTCCCTTCAGTTAAGGCGTGATACAGGCAAGACACTAGGTACAGCACGATCATGGACACGCCGAAGATTGTCACGCTCACAACATTGATAGCACTGCCATAATGGGCAGATCGCACAACTAGAAGCACCAACCCTGCAATGGCCAACAAGGCCCCAACGCCGTGCGTAATAGCATTGAAGATCTCTTCTCCTAACTTCTGCGGACGAACAGATTTGTTATAACCGGACATAGCTGCTGTCATAAGACATACCCCCTCTCACGATTTTTAAAATCGGTTCATCTTGTTCTGCATATTAGTATATCATTATATCATTGAAAAGTCAAGCGTTCTTCTCCTTTGTTTTGCCCTCAATCACATGGCTATTTTGTCTCTTTTCAGTTTGTTTGGAGCACTTTCTGTAAACTATCAAAAAATATCATTTTTCCCCTTGACATTTTTCTTCATATCCATTATACTCTGAACATAATATTTTTATTATGCATCTATAATATTAATTTTCATTCGTGTCCCCTGTACACGCAACTAAAAAAGGAATGATCAATATGGCAATGTATCAACCCGAAATCGAAACCCTTCCTCAGGAAGAAATTCGTGCCCTGCAGAGCGAGCGCCTGGTAAAGCAGGTCCGTAATGTCTATAACAACGTTCCCTACTATCGCAAGAAGATGGAAGAAAAGGGGGTCACCCCCGACGACATCAAGGGTATTGAGGACCTCCACAAACTCCCCTTCCTCACCAAGGACGACCTGCGGGAAGCCTATCCCTATGGGCTTATGGCCAGGCCTGTAGCAGACTGCGTCCGTATCCAGTCCACATCCGGCACCACTGGTCGGCGCGTTGTTGCTTTCTATACCCAGCATGACCTGGATCTTTGGGAGGATTGCTGTGCCCGCGCTATTATGGCTGCCGGGGGCACCCGGGAAGATGTGGTCCATGTCTCCTATGGCTATGGGCTGTTCACCGGTGGCGCCGGGCTCCACGGCGGTGCCCATAAGATTGGCGCCCTGACCATTCCCATGTCCTCCGGCAACACAGACCGTCAAATCCAGTTCATGGTCGACCTGGAATCCACCATCCTCTGCTGTACTCCCTCCTACGCCGCCTTTTTGGGCGAAAGCATCCAGGAACGCGGTCTGCGGGATCAAATTAAGCTGAAGGCTGGTATTTTCGGTGCAGAAGCATGGTCTGAAGAGATGCGCCAGGACATCCAGAAGAAGCTCGGAATCAAGGCATATGATATCTATGGACTCACTGAGTTGTCCGGCCCCGGTGTATCTTTCGAGTGCAGCGAGCAAAACGGTATGCACATCTGCGAGGATCACTTCATCGCGGAGATCATTAACCCTGACACAGGCGAGGTCCTGCCGGACGGCACAAAGGGCGAGCTTGTCTTTACCGCAATTACTAAGGAGGCATTTCCTCTACTCCGCTATCGCACCAAGGACATTTGCGTCCTCAACCGCACCAAGTGCTCCTGCGGTCGCACCCATGTCCGCATGGCCAAGCCCATGGGCCGGTCCGATGATATGCTCATTATCCGCGGCGTCAATGTCTTCCCCACGCAGATCGAAGAAGTTTTGCTTAAGGTCAGCGGCAGCGATATCACCCCCAACTACCAGATTATCGTAGGCCGTGAAAACAACACTGACACTCTGGATATCAATGTGGAAATGAGCGAGGCCATGTTCTCCGACGATATCCGTTCCGTGGAGAGAGTGGAGAAAAACATTGTAACCCAGCTCCGCTCCATGCTTGGCATCGGTGCTAAAGTCCACCTGGTAAATCCCAAGACCATCACCCGTAGCGAAGGCAAGGCCGTTCGCATCATCGATAACCGAAAACTGTAAGGAGGAACCGTTATGCTGATCAAACAAATCTCCGTATTTGTGGAAAACGTACCCGGCCAGCTCAGCGAAGTCTCCAAGATCCTGGGCGAAAACAACATCGACATGAGCGCCCTCTCCTTAGCTGATACCACTGAGTTCGGTATTCTTCGCCTCATTGTTAACGACCCCGAAAAGGCTTGCGACGTACTCCGTGCACAGGACTTCGTCGTAAAGCAGAACTATGTGGTTGCCGTTGTGGTAGACGACCGTCCCGGTGGCCTCACCGGTGTTCTGGATATCCTGGCCGCTGCCAACGTAGGTGTGGAATATATGTACGCCTTCGTGGGAAGCAAAGACGGACATGCCGTGGTGGTCATCCGCCCGGACCACGCTGAAACCGCCCTAGAGGCACTGGAGAAGAACCACATCTCAACCCTGGACCCCAAGGACATCTATCGACTTTGATTATAACCTCTCTTCATACACCATCCTCATGTGCCTGCCTCTTTCCTTTTCCTTCTTCTCTTTCTTCTATGCAGGCACAGGAAAACACCCCGGACTGATTCAAGTCCGGGGTGTTTTCTGTCCTATAGGGAAAATCAGGCGGTCCGAGTTCTCGAACCGCCTGATAGAATGTAATCTCTATAAAGTGCCGGCCAAAATCAAGCCTGACCCAGCTGCTTTGCAATCTCTTCTGCGAAGTTTTCCTGCTTCTTCTCCAGGCCTTCACCACGCTCGAAACGATAGAAGCCCTTAACCTCGATAGAGCCGCCCAGTTCCTTAGCAACGGCTGCCACATGCTTCTCCACCGAAATCTTATTCTCCTTAACGAAAGCCTGCTGCATCAGGCAGTTCTCTTCAAAGAACTTGCCCATCTTACCCATAACGATGCCTTCCTTGACCTTGTCAGGCTTTGCAGCCATCTTGGGATCGTTGGCCAACTGAGCCAGCTGGATCTCCTTCTCCTTATCCAGGGTCTCCTGGCTGACGGAGGACTTATCCAAGAAGGAGGGATTCATAGCGGCAATCTGCATGGCAATATCCTTGCCCAGCTCGACTACGGTCTCGTTTTCCTCCAGACCCGCGGAGACCTCCATGTTCAGCAGGACGCCGATACGGCCGCCCATGTGGTTATAAGCGATGGAAACGCCTTCCAGATAACGCTCGAAGCGACGAATCTTGATGTTCTCGCCGATGGTCAGGACCATCTCCTGCTGAGCCTGCTCGACGGTCATGCCGGTCTTGCGGTAGGGCAAAGTCATCAGGGTATCCATGCTGTCGGGACCCCACTTAGCAACCACATAGCAGACATTCTTCACGAACTCCAAGAACTTTTCGTTCTTGGCAACAAAGTCAGTCTCAGCATTGACCTCGACCAGAGCAGCACCGTCAGGAAACACTTCGGCATAAGCCACGCCCTCAGCAGCAATGCGGCCAGCCTTCTTCTGAGCAGCAGCCAGGCCCTTCTCACGCAGGAACTCGACAGCCTTATCCATATCGCCGTCAGTTGCAGCCAGAGCCTTCTTGCAGTCCAGCATGCCAACGCCGGTCATTTCACGCAGGGTCTTAACATCAGCAGCAGTAAATGCCATGGTAAAAAACCTCCAAATTAAGTATTTTATGAATATCCAAAGCAAGTGCCCGCCAGTTAAACGGGCACTTGCTGAAAAATGGCCTAATTAAGCCTCAGCAACTTCCTCTGCCTTCTCAGCAGCGTCTGCACCCTGCTTGCCTTCCTGGATGGCATTAGCCATAACGGAAGAAATCAGGCGAATGGCGCGGATAGCGTCGTCATTGCCGGGGATAACATAGTCAATCTCGTCGGGATCGCAGTTGGTGTCAACGATTGCCACGATGGGGATGTTCAGCTTGCGGGCTTCGTTGATAGCGTTGCGCTCCTTGCGGGGATCAACGACGAACAGAGCGCCGGGCAGACGCTTCATCTCGACGACGCCGCCCAGATATTTCTCCAGCTTGGCAATCTCGCCCATATGCTTGATGACTTCCTTCTTAGGCAGCATGTCAAATGTGCCGTCCTCCTGCATCTTCTTCAGCTGGTTCAGACGGTCCACACGACCGCGCATGGTCTTGAAGTTGGTCAGCATGCCGCCCAACCAACGAGCGTTGACATAGTACATACCACAGCGCTGAGCCTCTTCACGGATGGCATCCTGGGCCTGCTTCTTGGTGCCCACGAACAGCAGGCTCTGACCGCTCTCAGAGAGCTGCTTCACAAAGTTGTATGCCTCTTCCAGCTTCTTCACGGTCTTCTGCAGGTCAACGATATAGATACCGTTGCGCTCGGTGTAGATGTAGGTTGCCATCTTAGGGTTCCAGCGGCGGGTCTGGTGACCGAAATGCACGCCTGCCTCAAGAAGCTGTTTCATAGATACGACTGCCATAGTTTGGTTCCTCCTGATTATTTTAGTTATGACCTCCGGGACCCTCATTCTCGCGGCCAACCTGGCAGCGGCACACGGCCGCTCGTCCGAACCCCGTACGGAATCGCTTAATATTTTATCACAGCATATGGCAAATTGCAAGAAAAAATCCCCCATATCCTGCCGCTTTTTTTGGGTTCTCTTATAGATTCTGCTTAATTATATAGTTACCAGTTTCACCGGCTATGATATATAGGCCCAAAAGATTCCCTCCTCTCCCATTTCTCTATTATTATACTATCTCATTTTGCAAACTTTCCCCAAAGCAACAGCCGCCCAATTCGGGGCGGCTGCTTTCCTCATGTTTTCAGTTCCTTTTCTTCGGTTTCTTTCACCCGGTCGGGCAATTGGGCCAGAACGATGGCCGCAAACATGAGTACACAGCCGAAAATCTCCCGACTCGACATACTCTGCCCCAGAATGATCCATCCAGCCAACACGGAAATCACCGACTCCAAACTCATCACTAGGCTGGCAATCGTCGGGTTGACCCCCTTCTGTCCAATAATCTGAAGGGTATAGGCTACGCCAGAGGACAAAACACCCGCATAAAGGATAGGCATCCAGGATATAAGGACTGCGTGGGGCTCGGGAGCTCCCTCCACCGCCAGCATCCCTACACTGGACAGAATACCCGCCACAAAGAACTGAATACAGGACATCTGCACCCCATCCACTTTTGGACTGAAATGGTCGATGACCATGATATGTACAGAAAAGCAGAAGGCACACAGGAGCACTAGGAAATCCCCCTTCTGGAGGGACAGTGATTCCGTCATACAAAGAAGATAAAGGCCCACGATGGCGATGATGACACTGACCCACAGCTTGGGACCTACCTTCTTCCGGAAGAACAACCCCAGGATGGGTACGATCACAATGTACAGAGCAGTAACAAAGCCCGCTTTGCCTACGGTGGTATATTTTATGCCGACTTGCTGGAGCATAGATGCCACGCCTAGGGCAATGCCACAGCAGATACCACCTATAATCAGGATTCTGCGGTTTGCACGTTCCTTCTGAAGTCGCTCCTGGGATTTAAACCGATTAAAGAGCAGCACCACCGGAATCAAGGCAACACCTCCCACGAAGGACCGTGCCGCATTGAAGGCAAAGGGGCCAATATGATCCATGCCCACGGCCTGCGCCACAAAGGCCGTGCCCCATATAAAAGCAGTCAGGAATAGGAGGCCAAGGTTTTTGGGGGGAAGATTTTTCATTGAAGACTCTCTCTTTATTTGTATCAGCTCATTTTTTCGAAACAATCTTTTTCTTGTCTTTATAGATGTGGTTAGGGGGAATCGTGCCCCGAACGCTGGACGTTGGATAGACAGTGCTGTGACGACCCACCACAGTACCGGGATTCAGCACACTGTTACATCCGACCTCTACATAATCACCCAGAATGGCTCCTACCTTCTTACGCTGGGTAGGCGTATGGTCCTCCCCTTCCCGGATGACCACCAGGGTCTTGTCGCTCTTAACATTTGAGGTAATAGATCCAGCTCCCATATGGGCATGACTGCCCAGGATGGAGTCCCCCACATAGTTATAGTGAGGTGTCTGGACATAGTCAAACAGGATCACATTTTTCAGTTCAACAGAATTGCCCACCACGGCTTTCTTTCCCACGATAGCGCTACCCCGGATAAAGGCACAGTGCCGAATCTCAGCCTCATGGTCAATGATACAAGGACCTCCGATATAAGCAGAGGGAAATACCTTCGCATCCTTGGCAATCCAGACATCCTCAGCAGGATGGTCAAATTCCTCAGGCGGCAGAGTCTCTCCCAACTTAACAATGAACTCGCTGATCTCTCCCAGAACCTCCCAAGGGTAAGTCTTCCCATCAAACAAAGAGGATGCAATGGTATCCTTTAAGTTGAACAAATCAGAAATAGTCATCATTACTGTTTCACCTCGGTCACCAAGCCTCGTTGCTTCATAACTTCTATTATTGCATCCACATTTTCTTCACACATCTCATGGGTGGGTGCCTCTACCATGACACGCAGGACAGGCTCCGTGCCGCTCTTGCGCAGGAGAATTCGGCCCTGGTCTCCCAGCTTTTCTGCCACTTCCCGAACGACATTTTGGACGGAGAAATCATTCAGAGCAGTATCCTTATCCTGAACGCGGACATTTTTCAGCACCTGAGGATAGATCTTGAAGTCCTGCGTCAGTTTTGACAATGGCATTTTCCGGCTTAGGATCGCCTGCATGAGCTTGATAGCGGTGAGAATCCCGTCGCCGGTGTTGGCATACTTACCAAAGATAATATGGCCGGACTGCTCTCCGCCAATCAGGTGACCGTTGGCACGCATATTCTCATAGACATACTTGTCACCCACATCAGTCTTAACATAGTCGATGCCAAGGGCTTCGAATGCTTTGTACAGGCCAAAATTGGACATAACTGTGGTGACCACCGTGTTTGTTACCAGCTTGTCGCGCTCCTTCATATGACGTCCGTAGACATACAGGATCCCGTCGCCGTCTACCAGATTCCCTTTTTCATCCACGGCCAGGCAACGGTCGGCATCGCCGTCAAAGGCAAAGCCCACATCCATATGGTTCTCCACCACAAATTTCTGCAGCTGCTCAATATGGGTGGACCCGCAGCCCGCATTGATATTCACGCCGTTTGGCATGTTGTTAATCACATAGGTCTCTGCACCCAGAGCCTCAAAGACGCTCTTGGCAATCATCCATGCGCTGCCGTTGGCACAGTCCAAAGCCACTCTCATGTCCTTATAAGAATGGGTCGCAAGGGTAATCAGATACCCAATGTAACGGTTCCTCCCGGAAGCGTAGTCAATCACACGCCCGATATTGTCCCCAGTGGCATAAGGCAACTCCGTGCTGCTGTCCAGATATTCTTCAATTGCATCAATAACTTCCTGCTCCATCTTCTCACCGTGGTGATTGATAAGCTTCAGCCCATTATCCTGAAACGCATTATGGCTGGCGGAAATCATGATACCGCAGTCAAATTCATCAGTCTTTGCAATGTAGGACACACTGGGGGTCGTGGTAACGTGCATCAGGCAGACATCTGCGCCGGAAGCCGTAATGCCTGCAGACAGAGCGGACTCGAACATATAGCTGGAACGGCGGGTATCCTTACCAATGACGATCTGCGCCTTGTGGTCTCGTCCATAATACCAGCCGAGGAAACGACCCACACGGAACGCATGGTCAACCGTCAGGTTTACATTAGCCTCTCCACGGAAGCCGTCAGTACCAAAATATTTAGACATACTCTTCCCTCCTACTATGTAAGGTTAGAATTGAAAACAAGTGTAAACAATATGCTTGGGGAATTCATTTATTATACATCTACACTCGGGGCAATGTCAAATAGCGGGGTTAGCACTCCCACAGGAAACTTTCTACCACTTCATTAAATCGTGCATACTCTTTGGAGGCCAGAAAGTGATCACCAGGCAAGATGCAGAGATGGCTGCCGGGTATACTGGCATTGATTAACCTTGTATGCTCCTCTCGAATCATGTCGTGCTCCCCGGCAATAACAAGGGTAGGTACGATTAAATTACACAACTCCTCAGGCCTGAAGTTCGGTTCCTTTACCATCAGCCTCAGAAGATCCAGATAACCTTTCACCTTAGGCATCCAACCGGCAAACAATGACAGGGCATAATATTGAAGCAGAATTGGAATCTGGACCTGTGGCTTCACACCGGCCGGAAACAGATTCGCGCCGTTCAGAATCAACTTGTCTACTCGTTCCGGATAACGCAAGGCAAATGTCAGCGCAATGTTACCACCGTCAGAGAACCCAAGAACATATGCCTTGGAGATCTCATGATTATCCACAAAATCGTGAAGATCCTCCGCAAACTGAGAAATGGTAAAGGGAGCTGTCCCACGCGGAGAACTTCCGTGTCCCCGAGTATCTACAGCAAACACACGGTAATGTAAAGAGAAATATTCAATTTGATGGGCAAAATATGTGTGTTCTTCCCCGTTGCCATGAAGGAGAATTAATGGTTTCCCGCTGCCCTTCACAATGTAATAAAGATCAATATCCATGCTTACTACTCCGGATAACAAAAGAGGACAACCAGCAGGTTGTCCTCTTTGTGTTGGCATTACCTATTTTC
>JABUSR010000080.1 GCA_021442645.1 Ruminiclostridium sp. | reverse complement strand
TACATCAAGCTGAACACCAACGAGTCTCCCTATCCGCCCTCCCCCGGGGTGCTGGCGGCGGTTGGAATCCCCGAACTGGAGGATCTACGCCTCTACTCGGACCCGGAGGGCATGGCTCTGCGGGAGAAACTGGCTACGCTTTATGGCTGTCAGCCGGGGAACGTATTCCTGTCTAACGGGTCAGATGACATACTGAACTTTGCCTTCATGGCATTTGCCCAGGGGGGAGCAGTATTTCCAGGGCTGACCTACAGCTTCTATCCCGTCTTCGCCGACCTGCACAAGGTCCCCTATACCACTGTCCCCCTGCGGGAGGACTTTACTCTGGATGTGGATGGCCTGTGCGCCACGGGGAAGTTCACCGTTCTGGCAAACCCCAATGCCCCCACGGGCATTGCCCTGCCCCTGGCTGAGGTGGAGCGCATTGTGGCTGCTAACCCCGACCGGGTGGTAGTGGTCGACGAGGCCTATGTGGACTTCGGGGCGGAGTCGGCGGCGGAGCTCATCCACAAACATGAGAACCTGCTGGTGGTCATGACTTATTCCAAGTCCCGATCCATGGCAGGGGCCCGCCTGGGGTTTGCTCTGGCCAGCCGTCCTGTGATTGAGGACTTGGAAAAGCTCAAGTACTCCACAAACCCCTATAATGTCAATCGCCTGACCCTGAAACTTGGGGCGGCGGCGGTGGACGACGACACCTACTTCCGGGACAATGCCCGGAAAATCATGGACACCCGAGAGAAGACCGCCCAGGCACTCCGAGAACTGGGATTCACCCTGCCGGACTCCAAGGCCAACTTCCTCTTTGTGAAACGGGAAGGGCTGGACGGCGGACTGCTGTACCGGAAACTGAAGGACCGGGGCATCCTCATCCGCCACTTCTCTGACCCCCGTATCGCCCAGTATAACCGGGTCACCGTGGGGACCCCCGAAGAGATGGAGGCCTTTGTGGCCGGCGTGAAGGCTGTTATGGCCGAGGAGGGATTACTATGAGAACAGCTGAAGTGACTAGGACAACAGGGGAGACCAGGATTACTCTGAGGCTGGATTTAGACGGGGGCGAGGTCGCCGTGCGCACCGGGGTGGGATTTTTTGACCATATGCTCACGGGCTTTGCCCGTCACGGGGGCTTCGGCGTGGAAATTACCTGCACCGGGGATACCTGGGTGGACGACCACCACTCTGTGGAGGACGTGGGCATCTGCCTCGGCATGGCCTTCGCCCAGGCCCTGGGTGAGATGCGGGGAGTGGAGCGCTTCGGCCACATTATCCTGCCTATGGACGAGGCCCTCATCCTGGCCGCTGTGGATCTGTCCGGCAGGGGAATGCTCTGCTGGGATGTGACCTTGCCCACAGAAAAGGTGGGGACTTTTGACACGGAGCTGGCCAAGGAATTCTGGCTGGCCTTCAGCCGAAAGGCGAACTGCACCCTGCATCTGCGCATGCTGGCAGGAGAGAACAGCCACCACATCATCGAGGGAATCTTCAAGGCCGCCGCGCGTAGCCTCAAGATGGCTGTCCGGCTGGATGGTACCGACAATGTGCCTTCCACCAAGGGGATACTGGTATAAGAACGAGAAAGACTCCAACAGGAGGTACCTGATATGATAGCAGTTATTGATTACGGCGTGGGCAATCTTTTTTCCCTCTGTCGATCTCTGGAGGCCATCGGCCAGGAGCCGGTGGTCACCGGCGACCCGGCTCTCCTCCGACAGGCAGACAAACTCATCCTGCCCGGAGTGGGGGCCTTCCAGGATGCCGCCGATAAACTCCGGGCCACAGGCCTGGACCAGGTCATCAAGGAAGAAGTGGCTAAGGGCAAGCCCATTATGGGAATCTGCCTGGGCATGCAGTTGCTCTTTGAGGAGAGCCACGAGTTTGGCGTCTGGGAGGGGCTGGGCCTCATCCCCGGCAAAGTGGTGACCATGGAGGGGGTTATTCCTGCTCACTACAAGGTTCCCCACATCGGCTGGAATGGACTTCACTACCCCAATGGTGTTCGGCATCCCCTGCTCCGGACTGTGGAGGAGGGGGAGTGTGTCTACTTTGTCCACACCTTCTACGCTGTGGACTGCGCTGGCGCTGTTATCGCTACCACTGAGTACGGGGCAGAACTCACTGCTGCTGTGGCCCGGGGCAACGTGATGGGCTGCCAGTTCCACCCGGAGAAGAGCGGCCCTGTGGGTCTGGGTATTCTCCGGATCTTTTGTGAAGGGACGTGGGCAGCCCAATGAAAATTTTTCCAGCCATTGACATCTTCGGTGGACAGGCTGTCCGCCTCTATAAAGGGGATTACGACCAGATGACGGTTTATGATTCCGAGCCGCTGAACACCGTGCGGAAATTTGAGGCCGCAGGGGCCGGCCACCTCCATCTGGTGGATCTGGAGGGGGCGAAGACCGGCCAGACCACCAACCTGCCCACCATTGAAAAGCTGGCAGCCCAGACGGATCTCTTCATCGAGGTGGGGGGCGGTATCCGGAATATGGAGACCATCCGCCGCTACCTGAATGCCGGGGCCAGCCGGGTTATTTTAGGCACTGCTGCTGTTACCGATCTGGACTTCACTGCCCGGGCTGTGGCCGAGTACGGTGAGAAGATCGCCGTGGGGGCCGACTTGAAGGATGGTCGGGTGGCCATCAAGGGATGGCTGGAGACCAGCCAGGACACGTGGGAGGTCTTCTTCCAGCGGATGGAGATCCTGGGGGTCAAGACCATCATCTGTACCGATATTTCCAAGGACGGGGCTATGCAGGGGACCAACCGGGACCTCTATGCTCTGCTGGCCCAGCGGTTCTCCATGGACATCATCGCCTCCGGCGGCGTGTCCTCTCTGGAGGACATCCGGGCCCTGAAGGCCGCTGGAGTGGCCGGGGCCATCATCGGAAAGGCCTACTACACCGGAGCCATAGACCTGGCCCAGGCTGTCCGCCTGGGGGAAGGAGAATAACCCATGATTACAAAACGCATCATCCCCTGCTTGGACGTCCGGGACGGCCGGGTGGTAAAGGGAGTCAATTTTGAAGGGCTCAACGATGTGAACTCCCCCGTGGAGTTAGCCGATTACTACAGCAGATGCGGGGCCGACGAGCTGGTGTTTTACGACATCACCGCCTCTGCTGAGGGCCGAGCCCTGTTTACCGAGATCCTGCGGGAGACGGCCAGCCGGGTCTTTATCCCCCTGACCGTGGGCGGCGGTATCAACACCGTGGACGATTTCGACCGGGTCCTCAAGTGCGGGGCCGACAAGGTCAGCGTCAACTCTGGGGCTATCCGGAATCCCAACCTCATCCGGGAGGCAGCCCTCCGTTATGGCAGTCAGTGTGTGGTGCTGTCGGCGGATGTCAAGCGGGTGGACGGGCAGTTCCGTGTTTTTGCCCGGGGTGGCCGGGATGACACAGGCATGGAGGCCATAGGCTGGATTCGCCGCTGCGTGGACCTGGGAGCCGGAGAAATCGTGGTGAATTCCATCGATACAGACGGGGTCAAGGGCGGCTTTGACCTGGAAATGCTCCGGGCCGTCTGCGATGTGGTGAAGGTCCCCGTTATCGCCTCCGGCGGTGCAGGGAGCAAGGAGCACTTCACCCAGCTCTTCCGGGAACTCCCCGGGGTGGACGCGGGGCTTGCCGCGTCTATCTTCCACTTTGGTGAAGTTGCCATCCCAGATTTGAAGGTTGACCTGCGGGCCAACGGCATCTTGGTCCGCTGATTGGGCCCCAAGAAAAATCATTTCGCTATCGACACCCCCGCCCCTGGAGGTTTAGACAGCAGAGGAGGAAACAGCCATGATCGACATGGAGAAACTAAAGTTTGACGAGAAAGGCCTGATTCCCGCCATCGTGGTGGACGGAAAAAGCGGCCAGGTACTCACCCTGGCCTATATGAACCGGGAGAGCTTGGAGATATCCATCCGGGAGGAGCGTACCTGTTTCTGGAGCCGATCCCGCCGGGAACTGTGGCGGAAGGGGGAGACCTCAGGCAACGCACAGCACATCATCGACATCACCGCCGACTGCGACTACGATGCCCTGGTGGTCAGGGTGAACAAAGACGGCCCCGCCTGTCACACCGGCGCAGAGTCCTGCTTCCACAACCTGCTGTGGGAGAGCGACGAGAACCACGCCTTTTCCTTGGACGCCCTTATGGAGATGCTGGAGGGAAGAAAGTCCAGTCCCAAAGAGGGATCCTACACTTCCTACCTGTTTGAGAAGGGTCTGGATAAGATTCTGAAGAAGGTGGGGGAGGAGTCCACCGAGGTCATTATCGCCGGTAAAGCAGAGGATAAGGCCGAGACCGTCTACGAGATTGGCGACCTGGCCTACCATGTGATGGTCCTAATGCTGGAGCTGGGCATCAGCATGGAGGACGTCCGCAAGGAACTGGCCTCCCGCCATGTAATTGACAAGAAGGTCAAGCAGGAGAAGATGACCTGAGCAAAAGACAAGCCGTCGGCAGGAACAGACCCGTTCCTGCCGACAATTTTTCGCCCGACCCCACTTGAAAGTTTTGCAATTGTTGTGTAAAATGTGTGGTAGAAAAAGGGGAGCTCTGGAGGGGTTTCCCTTAAGAAACAAGACGTTTCGCTATTGTTCTCCGAAGGGAAAAGAGAAGAAAATTGAACGCCGAACAGGAGCAGAGAGAAAGGACGGGGATGCTTTGTGTTTAGCTTCAGAACAAGGCGGGCTGTGCTGGCGGGGTGTCTGCTGCTGGGCGTGTTCTGGAACAACTTCTGTATGATGGGAATCCTGCCCTTTGAAAAATGGGTGGGGTCGGTAGGCCTGATGGTTGTGGGGAGTCTGTTTGCCCTGCTCCCGGTGGTTTTTCCCGGACTGAAGGCCCAGACTTCCGAAAACTGGACCGACCTGAAGCGGCCTGTCAGGGTTCTGTCAGGGGTGACTCTGGGCTTTGGAGCGGCCTGGCTGATTACGGTCGTTGCCTGTGTGGTCTATCCCCTGTGAGGGGAGGCCCCGGGCGGATTCCGTCAGAAGTCTTTTCCCGAATAAAAACGAGGACCTCCTTCTGCCAAAGCTGGGCAGAAGGAGGTCGTTGTGTTTAGAAAGAGGAGAGTTTTCCTGTCAGGTGGCGGCGGACTATGTCCAGGGCCGTTCCGGCAGAAAGGCGACGGATGCGGTCCCGGTCGCCCCGACCCGCATGGTATGTCTGAACGATGCACTGGTCTTCCCAGGCTAAGCCCAGGTAGACCAGCCCCACAGGGTTGCCCCGGTCGTCGGAGTCCGGCCCGGCTACGCCGGTGGCGGAGACGGCGATATCACAGCCCAGGACGCGCCTAGCCCCCCGGGCCATGGCCTCAGCAACCTGGGGGGAGACGGCCCCGTATTCCTCCAGCAGTGTCTGGGGAACTCCCAGAACATTGGCCTTCACTTCGTTGGTGTAGCTGACCACACCGCCTTTCAAGACGGCGGAGGAACCGGGCAGGTCGGTGATGAGTTTGGCGATGAGGCCACCGGTGCAGGACTCGGCGGTGCCCAGGGTGAGGCCCTTCTCCTTTAGCAGAGACAGACAGACATCCTGAATGGAGTTTACGTCCACCCCGATGGCATAGTCCCCTAGGATGGCCTTTACCTGCTCCTCCACTGGAGCGATGAGAGCGTAGGCCTCCTCATCGGTGGCGGCGTGGGCGGTGATGCGCAGTTCGGTGCCTGTGGGCTTGGCGTAGGGGGCCAGGGTGGGGTTGCTAAGAGAATTCATCAGGTCCCGCAATAGGGCCTCAGCGGCCGACTCGCCGATACCGAAGGTCTTCACCGTCCGGGAGACGATAACTCCATCGGACAGGGCCTTCAGGTAGGGAACGGCCCTGTGGCGAAACATCATCTCGCACTCTCTGGGTGGGCCGGGCAGGAGGATTACATGGGTGCCGTCGGACTCAAAGGCAACACCGGGGGCGGTGCCCCAGTCGTTGTCCAGAACGGTACAGCCCCGGGGGACCATGGCTTGCTGGAAGTTGTTGTCGGTGATAGGTCGCTCCATGGCAGCGAAGCGGTCTCGGATTCGCTGAGCGGAAGGCTCATGGTAGACTAGGGGTCGGCCAAACGCTTCGGCCAGGGCCACCTTGGTCAGGTCATCGCAGGTGGGCCCCAAACCACCGGTGGTGATGATGATGTCCGCCCGGCGACGGGCGATATCCACCGCCTGGCGGACCCGATCGGGGTTGTCTCCCACTACGGTGTGGTAGTACACATTGATGCCCAGTTCCGACAGACCTTCGGAGATTATCTGGGCATCGGTGTTTGCAATGTTTCCCAACAGCAGCTCGGTGCCGATGGCGATAAGTTCAGCGGTGTGGCTCATGGTATGCCTCCCGTTTCTGTTCCTCGTAATTCATCCAAGGGTTACCCGCTCGATGCCGTCTACAGCCCGCTGGATGAGGCCTTCGATGTCCAGGCCGGCTTCGGCGGCCAAGATCTCTTCCATGGTGGGACGGGTCTTGGGATGGCGGGGGGTGAAGACCGTGCAGCAGTCCTCATAGGGCAGGATGGATGTTTCAAAGGTGCCGATTTTCCGGGCGATGCGGATAATCTCCTCTTTGTCCATACCAACTACGGGCCGGAAGACCGGCATGGTGCAGACGGCGTTGGTGACAGCCATGGCCTCCATGGTCTGGCTGGCCACCTGGCCCAAGGACTCGCCGGTGACCAGGGCGTGGGCACCTACCCGCTCAGCCACCTGCTGGGAGATGCGCATCATGAACCGGCGCATGAGCAGGGTGAACAGGTCCTCGGGGCAGGTGCGGCGGAGTTCCTCCTGGATTTCCGTGAAGGGGACCACGTGGACGGTGAGGCGGCCGCACCAGGGGGTGATAAGCCGGGCCAGGTCCAGCACCTTTTCCTTGGCTTCGGGGGAGGTATAGGGGTAACTGAAGAAGTGGACCATCTCCAGGGCCAGGCCACGCTTGGCCATCATCCAGGAGGCCACGGGGCTGTCTATGCCGCCGGAGAGCAGGGAAATCGCCCGGCCGCCCACGCCTACGGGCAGACCTCCCGCACCCGGGGTGGGGTTGGCGTGGACATAAGCAGCGAAGTCCCGGACCTCAACATGGACCACTACTTCGGGGTCGTGCATGTCGGGGGTCAGGTGGGGAAACGAATCGTGGAGCTCACCGCCCACATATTGGGAGAGCTGGATGGAGTCCAGGGGAAATGTTTTGTCCGACCGCTTAGATTCCACTTTGAAGGTTGAGGCCTCCATGAGGTCGTCGCAGAGGTAGGTTTTTGCGGTCTCAAGAATGGCCTCAGGGGCCTTTTCGCAGCACTTAGCCCGGGAGAGACCCACTACCCCGAAGAGCTTGGACAGGGTCTCAAAGGCCCCGTCTATATCGCAGTCCAGGCTCTGGGGCTCAACATAGGTGATAGACTGTCGGGAGTAGATGCGGAACTTGCCGTGCTTCTGGAGGCGTCGGCGGGCGTTGCCCATGAGCCGTTCCTCGAAGGTCCTGCGGTTCAGACCCTTCAGGACCATTTCGCCCATTTTCAGCAGGAGGATCTCATCCCCCACGGGTGGGGCGTAATCCTTATTCTTGTTGTAATACTTACCCATGATTATGGCTTCCTTTCACGAGGGGTTCGATAGGGGGAGTTCTAGGACCTAGAATTGGAGGATTCCGGGCGGATTAATTATAGATGGCTTCCTTGCATACAGGATCGTTTTTCGTGATAAAAACATCCTTGCGGTCAGAATCTGCGGCCAAGTGTGTTCCGGCCACACTGTACACGGGGGTTATTTCTGAAAGTAGTCCGACTCCCGGTACTGAATGGCTTCAGCCAAGTGATGGGAGCCGATGTTTGTCTCACCGTCTAGGTCGGCGATGGTCCGGGCTACCCGCAGGATGCGGTCATAGCTCCGGGCGGTGAGGCCCATGTGCTCATAGGCACCCTTCATAACGGCCTTTCCGGCCTCATCCAGAGCGCAGTGGCGGCGGAGGGAGGCCTGGTCCATGGCGGCATTGCAGGCGGGGCCATCGGGGCCGAAACGGGCAATCTGTATGGCTCGGGCTCGGAGAACCCGATCTCGGATGGTCTCCGAGGACTCCCCAGGGCTGCGGTCGGCCAGCTTTTCAAAATCCAGCGGGGGGACTTCGGCGTAGAGATCGATGCGGTCCAGCAGAGGGCCGGAGAGCTTGCCCAGGTATTTTTTCACATCCCCGGCGCTACATCGACAACGGCCAGAGGGGTGGCCGTACCACCCGCACTTACAGGGGTTCATGGCGCACACCAACATGAAGTCACAGGGGTAGGTCTCTGAGGCGGCGGAGCGTACCAGGGTGATGGTCCCCTCTTCTATGGGCTGGCGGAGGACCTCCAGCACATCCTTGTGGAACTCTGGCATCTCGTCCAGAAAGAGAACCCCGTGGTGGGCCAGGGAAATCTCCCCCGGTTTGGGATAGGGGGTGCCACCCCCGGACATACCCACTACGGAGATGGAGTGGTGGGGGGAACGGAAGGGGCGGCTCATGAGAAGCGGCTGCTCCTTGGTGGTGAGGCCTAGGATGGAGTGGACCTGGGTGGATTCGAGAGCCTCCCGTCGGGTCATGGGGGGCAGGATGGAAGGCAGACGACGCGCCAGCATACTCTTGCCGGAGCCCGGCGGGCCCACCATAGCCAGGTTGTGGCCTCCAGCGGCGGCAATCTCCAACACTCGTTTTACCTGTTCCTGGCCCCGGACCTCAGAGAAGTCAGGCAGGGACAGGGAGACATCTGACCCCGACCAGGGCTGGGCGGGGAGGATAGGGTTGACCCCGGCCAGGTGATCCGCCAGTTGGCGGACGGTCTCCACCGGGTAGACGGTGAGACCCTCGGCCAGGGTGGCTTCCGGGGCGCTGTCCGCCGGGACGTACAACCTCCGGATGCCCGCCTCCCGGGCGGCCAGGGCCATGGGGAGCATCCCCGCCACCGGCCGCAGATTGCCAGAGAGGGAGAGTTCCCCAACGAAGGCGCAGTCCGGGTCGTCCCAGGTAATTTGAGCCCCGGCCAGCAGGATGCCGACTAGGATGGGCAGATCGTAGACTGTGCCGGACTTTCTCAGGTTTGCGGGGGCTAGGTTTACGGTGATACGCCCCACAGGAAAGAGGAAGCCGCTGTTTTTAATGGCCGAGCGCACCCGCTCCCGGGCCTCCTTCACAGCGGTATCGCCCAGACCCACGATATCAAAGTTGGGCAGGCCACCGGCCAGGTCGCATTCGGCGGTGACCTCGTAGCCCGTGATACCCTGGAGCCCCAGGGAACGCACCTTCCGCAGCATGGCAGTCGCTCCTTCCAATCTTGTCATACGAATACAATATAAATAATGCCACAAAATTCCCCGGTGCACAAGGGGGAGAGACAATTTCCTCTCTGGGTTTCTTTACAAAATAGGCAAAGGGTGATACGATAATAGAGATTTTCCCAACCAGAAAGGAGACGAAGCCTATGAGACGAGGGCTTGTACTGGAAGGGGGCGCTATGCGGGGCCTGTTTACTGCTGGTGTCATTGATGTGATGATGGAGCACGGCATTACCTATGACGGGCTGGTGGGGGTGTCCGCCGGGGCGTGTTTCGGCTGCAACTACAAATCCCAACAGGTGGGCCGGGTCCTCCGCTATAACCTGAAATACTGCCGAGACCCCCGCTACTGCAGTATCCGGTCCCTGGTCCGAACAGGGGATATGTTCGGTGCCCAGTTCTGCTACCGGGATATCCCCCAGAGCCTTGACCCCTTTGATTTGGAGACTTATCGGCAGAATCCTATGGAGTTCACCGTGGTGGTCACCGATGTGACAACCGGGAAGCCCATGTACCGCCTGTGTCCCGACGGAGGGGAGGCTGACCTGGAGTGGTTCAGAGCCTCAGCATCCATGCCCTTGGCATCTAATATCGTGGAGATCAACGGGTATAAGCTCCTGGATGGGGGTATTACCGACGCCATCCCACTGGAATATGCCGAAACGAAATATGAGAAAAATGTGGTGGTCCTTACCCAGCCCATGGGCTTTGTGAAGGAGAAGAACAAGGCATTGCCCATGATGCGCCGAAAGTTCAAAAACTATCCCGAGTTGGTGGCGGCCATGGCCCGCCGCCACGAGATGTACAACCACACCACTGCCCACATCCGAGACCGGGAGCGCCGGGGCGAAATCTTTGTCATCCGACCTGAGGGCCCCCTGGACATCAACAGGGTGGAGCATGACCCAACAAAGATTCAGAAGGCCTACGACCATGGGCGGGCCGTGGCGGAAAAGCGTCTGGCCGCCCTGGAAGAATTCCTGAAGGACTGAACATCGGCGAACTCTGCCGAAGAGAGGAGACCTCCCATGCGAGAACGGATCGAAAACCTGACCGACCTTGTCACCCCGTGGCGAACAATGACCTACAACTGGAGGGACCATGCCCTCTACGCCCTGGCGGTAGGAGCCGACGGCTCCGAGCCCCAGTATACCTATGAAAACGGGATGCAGGCCATCCCTACCTTCGGTGTGACCCCCTACTGGGGGACCGTTAACGTGACGCCAAAGATTCCCCGGCCCACCTCCATCCCGGTGCTCATCGAGGAGTGCCTTCAGCCGGAGAAGTCCTATGTGAATCTGGACTACGAATTCCTGTACCATCGGCCCATCCAGCCAGTAAAGGGGACCTTTGTGTATCGGGATGAACTCACCGACGTCTTTGATCGGGGAGAGGGCCGCGGCATGGCGGTCAAGTCTGAAGTGAGGGTCTACGACGAGGGGGGCGTCCTACTCTGTACCAACCGCTGTACCACTCTGTTTCCCACCCTGGGGGGATACGGAGGCCAGCCCATGGCCCGCAGGGAGAGCAGTATTCCTGACAGGGCGCCGGATTTGATCTGCCCGGACCACATCGGCCGGGCCCAAAACATCCTCTACCGCCTCACTGGGGACACCAACCTAGTCCATGTGGATGACGCTGTGGCCAAGAGCCGGGGCCTGGAGGGCCCCTTTGTCCACGACCTGTGCGCTTTCGGATATGTCTGCCGCCTGGCTATCGGGGCTCTCTTCCCCGGTCAGCCGGAAAAGCTCAGCCGGATGTACGCAGCCATGAAGACGGTTCTCTACCCGGACACCCCCGTGGAGCTCCACCTGTGGAGACTTTCCCCCGGCCGGGCTGCATTCCGGCTGGTGAATGTAGCCACCGGCAAGGCTATCCTGGATAAGGGCGAGTTGGAATGGAAAGAGTAAACTAGAAAAACGGACCGACTTCCGTGAAGTCGGTCCATTTTTTTGCTTGCATATTATCGAGAGGCCTTCTCCCGGTCCCGCTGGGCCATGGCCAGCGCACGGGGAGCGACGTCCTCCAAGTGGAAGAGGGCCAAGTCAAAGAAGACCTCCAGGTGGACGTTTCCCCAGGCCTTAGTGGGATAAATAGCCTGCATCCAGGTGTTCTCCTGACGGTAGTCCCGGCTGATAAAATTCTCCACCTGATCCAGGGAAATGAGGTTGCCGTAGTCGTGGTTCACAAACCGGTACAGGCATTCCTCTAGAAAGGGGAGGAGGGCCGAATCTAAGGCAGCCAGGGAAGTTACCCGTTCGTGGAGATAGATATCAGGGAAGGGGAATTCGCTGGTCTGGGATAGGCCATGGTCACGGGTCCAGTCGTGGTCACCGGGGCGGGCCTTCAGCACGGCGGCTTGGCGGAAGAGTTCCATGTGGATTCACCTCCGGTGGAATGCTCAAATTTCGTCGGCGATGCGCTGCCCCATCTCAGCGGTGCCCACCAGGGTGCCTTCGCCAGTGTACAGATCGGGGGTACGGTAGCCCTTGGCCAGGACGGCCTTTACGGCGGCGTCCACGGCGTCGGCCTCAGCACCCAGTCCGAGGGTGTACCGGAGCATCATGCCCACAGACAGAATGGTGGCGGTGGGATTGGCCTTGTCCTGACCGGCGATGTCAGGGGCAGAGCCGTGGATGGGTTCATACATACCGAAATTGCCCTTGGCCAGGGAGGCGGAGGGTAGCATTCCGATGGAACCGGTGATTTGGCTGGCCTCGTCGGAGAGGATGTCGCCGAAGATGTTGCTGGTGACAATCACATCGAACTGGCGAGGATTGCGGACCAACTGCATGGCGGCGTTGTCCACATACATATTGTCCAAGGTGACTTCGGGATAGTCCTTTGCCACCTCAGCCACCACCCGCCGCCACAGGCGGGAGGAGTCAAGAACATTGGCCTTATCTACGCTGGTGACATGCTTGCTACGCTTCATAGCCATGTCGAAAGCTACCTTAGCGATGCGGCGGACTTCCTCCTCAGCGTACATCTCCACATCGTAGGCAGCGGGGCCCAGGTCGGTCTCCTTGGTGCCGCGTTCGCCGAAGTAGATGCCGCCGGTGAGCTCCCGGACCACTACGATGTCCAGACCGCCGGACAGAATCTCTGGCTTCAGGGGGGAGGCTGCGGCCAGATCTTCAAAGATGACGGCAGGGCGCAGGTTGGCGAAGAGGCCCAGCTCCTTGCGGATGCCCAGCAGGGCACGCTCGGGGCGCTCGCCGCCGGGGAGATTATCCCACTTGGGACCGCCTACGGCGCCCAGCAGGACGGCGTCGGAGGCCTTGCAGACGTCGATGGTCTCCTGGGGCAGACAGCCGCCGGTGGCATCAATGGCGGCACCGCCTGCTAACACGGTTTTGCAGGTAAAAGTGTGGCCGAACCGCTGGCCGACCTTGTGCATGACCTTGACGGCCTGCTCCACAATGTCGGGGCCAATGCCGTCGCCGGGAATCACAGCGATGTTGTAGTTCATGGTTGTACCCCCTTACTGGTCGCCCTTGATGGAGGCCATCAGGCCGCCGGCCTGGATGATTTCTTTGATGAATTCGGGGAAGGGATTGGACTGATAGGTCTCACCCTTGGTGACGTTTGTAATGACGCCGGTGTCGAAGTCCACGGCCACCTCGTCGCCGGGCTGGATCTTTTCGCTGGCCTCGGGGCACTCCATGATGGCCAGGCCAATGTTAATGGCGTTGCGGTAGAAGATGCGGGCGAAGGTCTTGGCGATAACGCAGGAGATGCCAGACTCCTTGATGACCATGGGGGCGTGCTCACGGGAAGAGCCGCAGCCGAAGTTGAAGCCGCCGACCATCACGTCGCCGGATTTCACCACCTTGACGAAGTTGGTGTCGATATCCTCCATACAGTGGGTGGCAAGTTCCTTCTTGTCGGCGATGTTCAGGTAGCGGGCGGGGATGATGACGTCGGTGTCGACGTTGTCCCCGTATTTATGGACGATGCCCTTTGCATTCATGGCGCATTGCGCTCCTTTCTTACGATAGGTTGCGGACGGGCGGGGCCGGGCCCCATCCATCCGGTGACGGGATGGGGTGAGACTCAGAAGTCCCGGGGGTCGGCAATCTTACCCGCCACGGCGGAGGCGGCTGCCACAGCGGGGCTGGCGAGATAGATCTCGGAGCTGATGCCGCCCATGCGGCCTACGAAATTGCGGTTGGTGGTGGCTACGCACTTTTCGCCGTTGGCCATAACACCCATGTGGCCGCCCAGACAGGGGCCGCAGGTGGGGGTGGACACGGCACAGCCGGCCTGGATGAAGGTGGTCATGTAGCCCTTCTCAACGCAGTCCTGGAAGACCTGCTGGGTGGCGGGGATGACAATGCAGCGGACGTGGTCGGCGACCTTTCTGCCTTCCAGGATTTCAGCGGCCATTGCCATATCCTCCAGACGGCCGTTGGTGCAGGAACCGATGATGACCTGGTCAACCTTGATGTCCTCCACCTGGGAGATGGGACGGGCATTCTCAGGCAGGTGGGGATAGGAGACGGTGGGCTCCACCTGACTCAGGTCGATTTCTACCACCCGAGCGTACTCAGCGTCGGGGTCGGCCTCATAGACAGTGTAGGGGCGGTTGACCCGGCCTTCCATAAAGGCGATGGTCACGTCGTCCACGGGGAAGATACCGTTCTTGGCACCGGCTTCGATGGCCATATTGGAGATGCAGAGGCGGTCATCCATGGACAGGGAGGCCAGGCCCTCGCCGCAGTATTCCAGACTCTGGTACAGAGCACCGTCCACGCCAATGAGGCCAATCAGGTGGAGGATGACATCCTTGCCGCTGACCCGGGGACGGAGTTTGCCGGTGAGGTGGACCTTGATGGCCTCGGGAACCTTGAACCAGGTCTCGCCGGTGGCCATACCGGCGGCCATGTCGGTGGAGCCGACACCGGTGGAGAAGGCACCCAGTGCGCCGTAGGTGCAGGTGTGGGAGTCGGCGCCGATGATGCAGTCGCCGGCGGCTACAAGACCTCTCTCGGGCAGGAGAGCGTGCTCCACGCCCATGCGGCCCACATCGTAGAAGTTATCGATGTCAAAGCGCTTGGCAAAGGTGCGGCACTGGAGGCACTGCTCGGCGGCTTTGATGTCCTTGTTGGGGGTAAAATGGTCCATGACCATGGAGATCTTGCTCTTGTCGAAGACGCCGTCGAAGCCCTGCTTCTCAAACTCGCGAATGGCCACGGGGGAAGTGATGTCGTTGCCCAGGACCATGTCCAGTTTGGCGCGGATGAGCTGGCCGGCCTTGACCTCAGGCAGACCGGCATGGGCGGCGAGGATCTTCTGTGTCATTGTCATTCCCATAGGGGATCCCTCCTCAAATTTATAGATAGTATCGTGTTGGATTCAGTCGATGGTGGGGATAAACTGCTTGTCCTTGTTTTCGCGGTTGATGGCGGTAACCAGGGCGTAGACGGAGGCCATGGTGATGTCGCTGTCCACACCCACGCCCCAGTAATGCTTGCCCTCGCTGTCGGCGATGACCACGTAGGCGGAGGCCAGGGAGTCGGAGTCGGTCTGCAGGGCGTGCTCCTCATAATCCACAAACTTGTAGTTGATGCTGGGGCTGGCCAGCTTCAGCACGGTGCTGACAGCGTCCAGGGGGCCATTGCCCCGGGCGGACAGGTAGAAAATCTCGTTGTTGATGGCCAGGGTGACATCGGCCACAGTGGAGCCCTTTTCCCGGAGCCAGGAGATGTCCTGGATGGAGATGGGAGTATCCTTGTTCTGATACTCGTGGGTGAAGGCCGCCAGGATGTCCTGGGGGGTGAGCTCCTTGTGGGCCCGGTCGGAGATGTCCTTGATGTAGTAGCCGACCTCCTGGGCCATTTCCTTAGGCAGCTCATAGCCGAAGTTATGCTCCAGGATGTAGGAGATGCCGCCCTTGCCGGACTGGCTGTTGATGCGGATGACGTCAGTCTCGTACTCCCGATTCACGTCCATGGGGTCCAGAGGCAGGTAGGGGACGGTCCAGCGGTCCTCGGACTGTTCCTCCCGGAACTTCATGCCCTTGGAGATGGCGTCCTGGTGGGAGCCGGAGAAGGCGGCAAAGACCAACTGACCAGAGTAGGGCTGACGGTAGCCTACGGTCATGCCGGTGAGCTTTTCATAAATCTCCACGATGCGGGGCATGTCGGAGAAGTCCAGATGGGGATCAACGCCGTGGGTAAAGAGATTCATGCCCATGGTGACGATGTCCACATTTCCGGTGCGCTCGCCGTTGCCGAACAGAGTGCCCTCGATGCGGTCACCGCCTGCCAGCAGGGCCAGCTCGCCAGCGGCCACGCCGGTGCCGCGGTCGTTGTGGGGATGGATGGAGATGATGACGTTCTCCCGGCAGTTCAGGTGCTTGTGCATGTATTCAATCTGCTGGGCGTACACATGGGGCATAGACATCTCCACGGTGGAGGGCAGATTGATGATGACCTTCCGCTCGGGCCGGGGCTGCCACACGTCGATGACGGCGTTGCAGATTCGCAGGGCAAACTCGATTTCGGTGCCGGTGAAACTCTCGGGGGAGTACTCAAACCGGAAGTTGGTCTCGGGCATCTCTGCGGCGTACTCGTTGAAGGTCTTGGCACCCTCTACGGCGATACCCACGATTTCGTCCTCGCTCATACGGAAGACCTGCTGCCGCTGGGCGAAGGAGGTGGAGTTGTACAGGTGGACCACCACGTTCTTAGCACCCCGGATGGCGTCGAAGGTCTTGCGGATGATGTGGGGGCGGGACTGGGTGAGCACCTGGATGTACACATCGTCGGGAATCATGTTCTGCTCGATGATGGTGCGGAGGAACTCGTACTCGGTCTCAGAGGCAGCGGGGAAGCCCACCTCGATCTCCTTAAAGCCTACCTCCAGCAGGAAGTTGAAGAAGGCCAGCTTCTCCTCCAGGTTCATGGGGGTGATGAGGGCCTGGTTGCCGTCGCGCAGGTCCACGCTGCACCAGGCAGGGGCCTGGGTGAGGCGTTCCTTCTTGACCCAGTCCATGCACGTCTCGGGGGGCATATAGTAGCCGGGACGGTATTTGGTATAGTTTTTCATAGGAAATCACAGTCCTTTCCCTTCCATAATTATATATAGGAGACCCCGGAGAGGGAATAAAAAAGCTTCGTCCGTTTGGATTCTTCCCATATCCAAAGAGACGAAGACAATCAGTGCTCCGCGGTACCACTCTTATTGGCGTCCAGCAACGCCCACTCAAATAGTTTACGCTCCGGGGTGAGACGCCAACTCGCTCCATACGGCTTTGCACCGAACAGCCGCTCTCTGAGATGGAAACGGAAGAGGCTTATTCCCTTCATTGCGTATCGCTATGAAATTATTGTTATTCTAAAGAATAGCTGAATCTCCACGGTTTGTCAATGGAGAAATCCCGAAAAAATTCACAAACAAGGGGAGGCTATCTCCCTCTTTTCAGCAAAAACGCACCGGAACAGGGGATGATTGGGAGGGACTGGCCCAAAATGGAACGGAAGCGGGCAAAAGACCCTTGACGCGTTCCCCTCCTGCATGGTACAATTTTGCTAACAAGGAAAGGAGACCGAAGCCATGACTGCACAGACCACCAGACGGAGCCACGCTTTCGCGTTTCCCTGCTATTACTTTATTAACGCAAGTGAATAAGGTAATGGCTCTTTGTGCTGGCGAAAAAAGCCAGGTCTTCCCCATATTAACTTGGTAAGCAAACCACCCGCCGCACAGAAGCCATTCTGTGTGGCGTTTTTTTCTTTTCCGGAGCGTACCGGAGTAATCTGTGACCGAGAGGAGCGTTTACTATGATCGCAGTGCTGAGCCAGGGGGCGTCCCCCGAGCGCACCGAGCATCTCATTAACTGGCTGAAGGAGCAGAACCTGGGGGTCCACGTGTCCCATGGCGAGACCCATACCGTCCTAGGCCTCATCGGCAACACCGCCGGTGTAGATATCGATATGATCCAGAGCCTGGATATCGTGGAGTCTGTCACCCGGGTCTCCGACCCCTTCAAAGCCGTCAACCGCAAGTTCCACCCGGACGACTCCATCATCCAGGCGGGACCTGCCGCCATCGGTGGGGGGAATTTCGCTCTCATTGCCGGACCCTGTTCCGTGGAAAACGAGGCCCAGATTGTCTACGTGGCTAACCGGGTGAAGCAGGCCGGGGCAAACTTCCTGCGGGGAGGCGCATTCAAGCCTCGAACCTCTCCGTATGACTTCCAGGGCCTGGGGGCAGAGGGAATCCGCCTCCTGCTGGAAGCCAAGCGGGCCACCGGTCTGCCCATCATCACGGAACTCATGGACATCCGGACTATCGACCTTTTCGAGGATGTGGATGTCATCCAGGTGGGGGCGCGTAACACCCAGAACTTCGATATGCTCAAGGAACTGGGCCGGACCCGGAAGCCCGTCCTCCTGAAGCGGGGCCTGGCCGGGACCATCAAGGAGCTGCTTATGAGTGCGGAATACATCATGGCCAGCGGCAACGAGAACGTCATCCTCTGCGAGCGCGGTATCCGCACCTACGAGTCTACCTACACGCGGAATACCCTGGACCTGTCGGCCGTTCCGGTGCTCAAACACCTGACCCACCTGCCCGTGGTGGTGGACCCAAGCCACGGCACCGGCCACACCTATCTGGTGGAGCCCATGGCCCTGGCCGCCGCTGCCGCCGGGGCCGATGGGCTTATGATCGAGGTCCACAACGACCCCGGTTGCGCCCTGTGCGACGGCGGACAGTCCCAGACCCCGGACCAGTTTGCTGAGACCGCCCGGAAGATATTTCGGGTCCGGGAGGCGGTGCAGGGATGATTGTAGGCGTCATTGGC
>JABUSR010000120.1 GCA_021442645.1 Ruminiclostridium sp. | reverse complement strand
TAGATGCTTCAAAAGCGCTGATTAAAAATGTCTATTTTTAATCAGCTTTGAGTATCAGAAGGGATCGGGGTCCTCGGGTTCAGACGCAGGCTCCTCCGCTGGAGGGGTCTGGTGAAGGGCTTCGTCGGCTTCCCGCAGGCGGCGGGCGGTTTCGGCCTCCCGTTCAGCTTGGATGCGGGCCCGTTCCTCGGCGGCTTCCTTGGCCTGGGCTTCCCGCTGGAGGCGGGTCTTCTCCTTGCTGGTCTCCAGGGCGGCAGGATCGTCAAAGACCAGGGCGAAGTCCTCGGCGGACATGGTTTCGAACTCCAGCAGGTACTGGGCGGTGCGCTCCAGTTCTTCCATGTGGGCCTGGAGGATTTCCCGGCAGCGGGCATAGGTCTCGTCCAGGATGGCCTTGATTTCCTCATCGATCTGGCCGGCGACCTCTTCGGAGTAGGTCCGGCCGGCGGCCATGCTGCGGCCGATAAAGACCTCCTGGTCGCTGTCGTAGCTGATGGCACCCAGACGCTCACTCATGCCGTACTTGGTGACCATGCTCCGGGCGATGGCAGTGGCCCGTTCCAGGTCGTTGGAGGCGCCGGTGGAGATGTCGCCCAAAGTGAGTTCCTCGGCTACCCGGCCGCCCAGCAGGGAGGTAATGCGCTCCAGCAGTTCCTTCTTGGACTGATACATCCGGTCCTCCTCGGGCAGGGAGATAGTCATGCCACCGGCAGGGCCCCGGGGGATAATAGTAATCTGATGGACGGGGTCCTGGGTCTTCAACTCGTGGATGACCACAGCGTGACCGGCCTCGTGGTAGGCGGTGAGCTTCCGGGCCAGAGGAGGAACCACCCGGCTCTTCTTCTCCGGTCCGGCGATGACCTTCAGCATGGCCTCGTGGACCACATCCATGCGGATGAAAGGCTTTTTCTGCCGGGCAGAAAGGAGTGCAGCCTCGTTCAGGAGGTTCTCCAGGTCGGCACCGGTGAAGCCCACGGTGGCCTGAGCGACGGTGTGGAGATCCACATCTTCGGCCAGGGGTTTGTTCCGGGCGTGGACCCGGAGAATCTCCTCACGGCCCTTGATATCAGGCAGGCCCACATAGACCTGGCGGTCGAAGCGGCCGGGGCGCAGAAGGGCGGGGTCCAGGATGTCGGCGCGGTTAGTAGCTGCCAGGACGATAACGCCTTCGTTGGAGGAGAAACCGTCCATTTCTACCAGCAGTTGGTTCAGGGTCTGCTCACGTTCGTCGTGACCGCCGCCCAGGCCGGTACCTCTCTGGCGGCCAACGGCGTCGATCTCATCGATGAAGATGATGGCGGGGGAATTCTTTTTGGCCTGCTCAAAGAGATCACGGACGCGGGAGGCGCCTACGCCCACATACAGCTCCACAAAGTCGGAGCCGGAGATGGACAGGTACTGACACCCGGCCTCACCGGCCACAGCTTTGGCCAGCAGAGTCTTACCGGTGCCGGGGGGGCCTACCAGCAGGATACCCTTAGGGATGCGGGCGCCGAGCTGAGTGTACTGGGCGGGGGAGCGGAGGAAGTCTACTACCTCGGCGAGCTCCTCTTTCTCTTCGTCGGCTCCGGCCACATCGTGGAAGGTGACCCGGCGGCCGGTATCGGAGAGGGTACGGGCCTTGGCCTTGCCAAACTGAGCGGCGTTGGGCCCGCCGCCACCCTGGCGGCGAATAAAGAGGAAGTACCACAGAACTACCATAACCAGCAGGAAGATCCCCCAGGTGATGGCCGTGCTGACCCAGGCGGGGGAGGGGCTGTCGGGGTACTCGTAGTCTTTGATGATACCGTCCTTCCACTGCTCCACGATGAGGTCGTTGAAGTCATCATAGAAGACCCGGAACTCGTAGAGGGGATAGGTGACGGTGGATTTTCCATCCACCGGTTCTTTCAGGGTAAGTGTGACCTGATGCTCCTGGACCTGGACGGTCTCCACCTGCTGTGCTTCCAGGAAGCCGCGGATATCAGCGTAGGAGTAGAGATCCTTAGAGGAGGCGGGGGAGCGGAGCATGCTGGAGATCAGGAAGATCAGCACCATGAGGGAGAGCATCAGGAACATCCCGCGCATGGGGTTGGAGGGGGTGGTCGGTTTTTTATGGTTATTCAAACTGCAGTCACATCCTTTGTTTCCCTATGGCGGGGCGTTATTCATAGATTTCCGGTTTTAGAATCCCCACGTACTCCAACTGCCGGTACTGCTGATTGTAATCCAGGCCGCAGCCCACGACGAAGCCGTCGGGGATCTGGAAGCACACATAGTCGGCCTGGATGGGAGTCACGCGCCGCTCGGTCTTATCCAGCAGCACGCAGAGGCGGAGGGAGGCGGGGTTTCGTTTCCCCAGCTCCTCCACCAGCTTAGACAGGGTGTTACCGGTGTCCAGGATATCCTCCACCAGGATGACATCCCGGCCGGTGATGGTCTCAGAGGTGTCCAGCTTGATGTTCACCAGGCCGGAGCTGACAGTGCCTTTGCCGTAGGAGGAGACGGACATGAAGTCTAGGGTCATCTGGGGAATGTCCAGCTCCCGGACCAGGTCGGCCATGAAGATGAAGCAGCCCCGGAGGATGCCGATGACCACGGGGGCTTTTCCCCGGTAGTCCTCACTGATTTGGGCGGCCAGCTCTTTGATGCGAGAGGAGAGCTGTTCGCGGGTGAAGAGGATCTCCTGCATGTCCTGTTCCATCATAGTGGGTCAAGTCCTTTCTGTCTTTCTCAGGGTGAGGGAGAGGGCGGGGACCCCGGAAGGGGCGGTCCGCTCTGATGCCGGGCCCAGCCCGGCGGCGGCGAGAATAGTCCCCCGGCTGTCGGTGAGCACCGGGAGGGTGTCCCGCAGGGACAGGGGAATCTTTTCGTCGATGTACCATTTTTTCAGGCTTTTTTCTACTCGGCCCGGCAGGCGGAGGCGGTCTCCCGTCCGGCGTCTCCGGACGGTCAGAGGAAAATCTGCAGCCCCTACCAGGAGATTCCAGTGGTACGGCCCCTGGGGGGCACCGAGGTCGGCGGGGGCTTCGGCGACGTCCATCTGCCAGGGACCCAGGTCATAGGTCCCGGGCCCGGGAATCACGGTGGGGGAGAGGGTGGCGTCGGATGATGCATCCCGAGAGAATACCAGGCGGTCGTAGACCCGGCGGACGGTCAACCCTCTGGGGAGGGACAATTGGGCGGAGGGTCCGCCCCGGGCCGCCAAATCCAGGATATCCTCCAGGTGCACGGCGGAAATCTGGTGCAGGCCCAGGTTGGCTAGGGTCTGCCGAATCCCCCGCACCGCAAGGGGCCGGGGGAGGGAATTCAGTTGCTCGGCGGACAGGGAGAGCCCACCATCCTCTGTGCGGATATCCACAGTCTCCCGGGCAAGGGACTCCAGATAGGCTCGATCGGCCCGGATGTAGTCAAGGTTGGCGGACAGGCGGTGGGAAAAGCCGGGGTTCATATCCCGAAGAACGGGCATCACATCCCGGCGGATGCGGTTTCTTGCGTAGGTTGGGTCAGCGTTGGAACTGTCCGTCCGATAGGGGACACCCTCCGCCGCCAGAAAGGCCTCGATTTCCTGCCGGGTATGGGAGAGCAGGGGGCGGATGATGTTTCCTCGAACCGGGGGAATCCCCGCCAGGCCGTCCAGTCCGGTCCCCCGAATCAGGTGGAGGAGGAGGGTCTCGGCGTTGTCATCTGCGTTGTGGGCGGTGGCCAGTACAGCCCCCTGGGTCCGGGCAGTCTCCTCTAAGAAGGCATACCGCATGGCCCGGGCGGTCTCTTCAAGGCCCTGGCCGGTCTCAGCGGCCCGGGAAGCCACGTCGCCCCGGCCCACAAAGAGGGGGACGCCTGTCTTACTGCACCAAGCCCGGACGAAGGCCTCGTCCTGCCGGGACTCCTCGCCCCGGAGCTGGTGATTATAGTGTGCAGCCATCAGGGTAAACCCTTCCGCCCCTGTTAATGCCTGTAAGCAGGTGAGCAGAGCCATAGAGTCTGCCCCTCCGGAAAGGGCACAGACCACGGTGCTCCCGGGGAAGAGCATGCCGTGACGGCGGGCCCATGTCAGTACAGACCTGGGGAACTCACATGTCGTCTTCATAGTGTCGGGCCACGGAAGAGAAGGTGGTGAACTCAGGCAGCCACTGGAGGGGGACGGTAGTGGTCTCACCCCGGCGGTTTTTGGCGATGATGCACTCGGCCTGGTTCCGCTTGTCAGTGTCCTTGTTGTAGTAGTCCTCACGGTAGAGGAACATGACCACGTCGGCATCCTGCTCGATAGCGCCGGACTCGCGGAGGTCGGACAGCATGGGCCGCTTGTCCGATCGGCTCTCGTTGGCACGTGAGAGCTGGGACAGGCAGAGGATGGGAACCCGCAGTTCCTTTGCCATGATTTTCAGGGCCCGGCTGATATCGGCCACAACCTGCTGGCGGTTCTCTCCGGCGTAGCTTCTGCCGCTGCCGGAGGACTGCATCAGCTGGAGGTAGTCGATGATGACCAGACCAAGGTTATCCACCCGTCGGCATTTGGCGTTCATATCGGCCACTGACAGGGAGGGGTTATCGTCGATGAGAATACTGGTATGGGCCAGGGCCGAGGAGGCCAGGGTGACCTTGTCCCAGTCGTCAGCGCTGAGCTTGCCGGTGATAAGCTTCTTATTGTCCAGAAAGGCCTCGCTGGCAATGAGGCGGTTGGCCAACTGCTCCCGGCTCATTTCCAGGGAGAAGAAGACTACCGTTTTGCCGGAGAATTTCCCGGCGTTCAGCAGGACGTTCAGGGCAAAGGAGGTCTTGCCCATGCCCGGCCGGGCGGCCAGGAGGACCAGCTCTGAAGGGTGAAGACCAGTGAGGGTCCGGTCCAGGTCCACGAAACCCGTGGCCATTCCGGGCACGTCAGTCCCAGCCATAGAGAGTTCCTGGAGAGTATCAAAGACGTCTACCAGAATCTTGGACAGGGGTTCCAGCCCCTGGGTGTTCCGGCCCTGTCGGATGCTGTAGATCCGCTGCTCGGCCAGATCCAGTACGGACTGGGCGGTCTCGCCCCCCTCCTGGACCAGCGCGGTCATCTCCCCGGCGGTCTCGGCAATACGCCGCAAGAGAGCTTTGTCCTTGACAATGCGGATGTATTCCTTCACGTTGGCTGCGGTGGGGGTGATCTCCATGAGCTGGAGGATATAGGTCCGGGAGGTGTTCTCATCATAGACTCCGGCCAGCTTCATCTGGTCCAGCACGGTCACAGGGTCGATGGTAGCGGAGAAGTTGAACATCCGGTAGATAGTCTCATAGATCTCCCGGTTGGTCTGGAGGTAGAAGTCCTCTCCAACAAGGGACTCTACCACGTCGGGGATACAGCGGGCGTCAATGAGCATGGCGCCCAGGACCGATTGCTCGGCCTCTACGCTGTGGGGGATCTGCCGGAGCAGCAGGGATTCGTCCATGGGATGTCACCTCCTGAAGAGAAATCAGCATTTGGGAGAGGTTTGACGGGAATCAGCCCTCGACGACCTCCACGTGCAGGGTGCCCACAACCTCGTAGCCCAGCTTGCACTTGAGCTGGTAGGCGCCGAAGCTTTTGATGGGCTCGTCCTGAACGATCTTGGCCTTGGCGATGGTGATGTCATGCTGGGCCTTCAGGGCGTCGGAGACCTCCTTGGAGGTGACGGCGCCGAAGAGGCGGCCGGCAGAGCCTGCCTTGGCGGGAATGGTGACCTTAAGTTCCTTCAGTTTGGCGGCGATTTCCAGGGCCTCGGCTTTCTCGGCCTCCATCTGAGCCTTCCGGGCCTTGTCCTGCATGACCATCTTGTTCATGTTGTCAGCGTTGGCAGGGACGGCCAGGTTCTTGGGGAAAAGAAAATTCCGGGCATAGCCGTCGGAGACGTTGACCAGCTGGCCGCGCTTGCCCTGGCCCTTCACATCCTGCTGTAAAATGACTTTCATAACTGTAGTACCTCCATGAATCGTGTAATAAAAAACAAAGTAGATAGGGCGAAATCAGGTCTCGTCCTCGAAATAGCGGTCAATGGCCCCTTTCACAAGGGGGAGGGCCTCCTCCACGGATATGCCCGGGAATTGGGCCCCGGCGGTTGCGGCGTTGCCGCCGCCCCCCAGCATCTCGGAAATGACCTGGACATTGGTCTTGCCGCTGGAGCGGCTGGATAGGTAGGTCTGATCATCCTCGGGGAAGAGGACGAAGGAGGCGTCGATACCGGAGATATTCAGAAGCTCGTCAGCGGCTTGGCCGGCGATGGCCCGGCCGACTTTGCGGTTGGTCCAGGTGATGGCCATGGTCTTGCGATAGACTTCAGCCTGCTGGATGATGTGGAACTTGGTGATGGTGTCCGCCAGATTGTTCTGGAAGAACTTTTTTACATCGGTGGTATCGGCCCCGGTTTTCCGCAGGAAGGCGGCAACCTCAAAGGTTCGGCTGCCGGTACGCATGGTGAAGGCCTTGGTATCCAACACGATGCCGGACAGGAGGGCCTCCGCCTCCACCTTCTTCAGGTCACTGGGATCCAAGTTGTATTGGACCAACTCCGTGACCAGTTCACTGGCGGAGGAGGCATAGGGGTCCTGGAAGCTGAGGGAGGGATTTTCAATATAGGACACGGCCCGGCGATGGTGGTCGATGACCACAATCTTGGCGCCGGAGGTGAGGAGCTCGGGGGCCTGGGTCTGCTCAGGGCGGTTGGTATCCACAACCACCACGGTGGTGTTTGGCCCGGCCATGTGGCGGGCCTGCTCCGGTTGGATGAAGAGGTTCTTATACTCCGGCGTGGCGGCCAGTCGGAGAGCCATGGCCTCAGCAGGGTAGGGGTGGGGAGCCTGAACGATGTGGACAGGGACATTCTTCTTTCGGGCCATAGCCACCACGCCGGCCACGGCTCCCATCACGTCCAGATCAGGGGCCTTGTGGCCCATGACAATGACCTGCTCGGTAACATCCAGAATCTCTGCGAAGGCGGTGGCAACCACGCGGCTCTTGACCTTAGTGCGGCGCTCAGTCTCCTTGGCCCGACCTCCGATGAAGGAGAAATCAGTGCCGTTTTTGATGACCACTTGGTCACCGCCGCGGCTGAGAGCCATATCCAGGGCCAGGGAGGCGTACTCAAAGAGCTGATTGGGGGTCTCAGCGTTCCGACCCACGCCGATGGACAGGGTGGCGGTGACGCCGTTGGGGCTCTGAACGGCACGGAAATCCTCCAGCAGGGAGAATTTTTTAAACCGGGGGTCCTGGAGAGGCTTTGCCTCCATGAGGAAAAGGAAGTGGTCCCGGTCATATCGGCAGAGCATTCCCCCGGTGAAGGAGAGCCAATCGGTGAGAAGGTTGTTGATTTGGGTACGCACCGAGGAACGTTCGCCCTCGTCCAGGCCCTTGGTCAGGTCCTCGTAGTTATCCACCTGGATAATCATGAGGATGGGCCGGGAGGACTCGTACCGGTCGGCGATGTCGGCATATTCGGTCACATCCACCCAGTAGGTGGTGGCAAGGG
This sequence comes from Ruminiclostridium sp., assembly GCA_021442645.1. Taxonomy (GTDB): domain Bacteria; phylum Bacillota; class Clostridia; order Oscillospirales; family Oscillospiraceae; genus Evtepia. Next base: position 11,188 of record JABUSR010000120.1, on the reverse strand, counting down.
TATCCCCCTGGGGATCATCCCCGACGGAGACCAGGCTGCCGTAGACCAGGTACTGTCGGTCGGCTACCTCTACTGTGCGGTCACAGATGTGGTGTCCCTCAGCAATCCACTGGGTCTGCAGAGAGGGAATCAACTCAGAGAGTTTGGCCTCAAAGAGCCCATCTTGAGACCCAACGAGGTGGAGGAATCGGTCGTTGCACCAGACGATGTCGTCGGTATCCGGCCGGAAGATGACCACAGGCAGAGGGGAGTTGACCATGGCCCGTCGGGAAGCGGCATCCACATGAGTGGATACCTGATCCAGGTAGGCCAGCAAGGACTTCTTCCGCCGCCCCATGCCGGAGTTGAGATACAGATACAGGGCCAGGACCACGGCGACCTCTGCCACGGAGAGCCACACATTAAAAAGACCTGTTAACACAGCAAAGAGCAGGCAGGTCCCGAAAAACACCCGGAAGCCGAGCCCTGTCAGGCGAGATATAGTCTGATGGAAGGTTTGCTGCTGCATAGGCGCACCTCCAAAACAGCCGAGGCTGTCAAAAATCGCAAAAAAGTAAAGTATATTATATCACAGCATAGAGATAGTTACAACTGAAAAGACAGGAAACCTGTGGCTGTCGAGGGGAGATTTCTCAGGTTTTCACAGGGGAAGGAACTGTCATTGCCCTCCGGTCCGCCGTTTATACCACACACTGGTGAAGACAATCGTCAGGAAGAGAATCTGGGCACAGAGATACAGCCAGATCAGAAGGACCACGATGGACACCAGAGAGCCGTAGATCAGGGAGTACTGGGAGGACATCCCGATGAAGGCAGAGAAGGCGGCCGAGGCGGCCACCAAGGCTACAGAGGCGGCGAGGCTGCTGATCGTCATGGGGGTCTTGGGTGACCCTCTGGGGGAGGCCAGAGCCAGCACCGACAGGATGAACAGGAAGAAAATGGCGAAGAGCAGGGCGTACCGGAGCCAGAGCCATTGGTCCAGATACTGGGCCAGGAAGGGCAGGTGGGCAGACAGGGCTGCACGGGTCTTCTCACCGGTGATAACGACCACCACCGACAGAATCAGGGTAACCAGAAGGGCCGGTGGGTATAGGATGCTCACCAGGATGTTGCGAAGAGGGGACCGGGGGGTATAGGCGTAGACATCCAGAATGACCTGGGAGATGGTCCGGTAAGCGGCAGAGGCCGAAAACAGGCAGGCCACCAGGCCCGCGATGAACAGGGCAGGTGTCCGCCGGTAGGAGACATACACCAGATAACCCTTGAGAATGGCCATGGCATCCTCGGGCAGGAAGGAATCCAGGTTGCTGATCATATTCAGAATGTCGATGTTGGCCAGGCCCAGCAGGTAGGAAACGCAGATGAGCACGGGGAAGATGGAAAGGACCACAAAATAGGTCAGGCAGGCAGCCGCCTGACCGATTCGGCGGTCGAAGTAGACCAGGACGCCGTCCCAGATAAAGCGAAGAATGGGGACGGAGTAGAGCTTACGCAGTCGCTGATACACGGGAGGCCTCCTTTCTGGGGGGCTGAAACCGATTCGGATCGGATAAAGCAAAACCGGGCATAGGAGCGGGATACCAATAATAAAACAACATGAGGACAACTCTGGGGTGATATGCTGCCAGATTGCCGGGGAAAAATCTTAGAGGGATAAACGCACACCGGCAAGCCGGACAACAAGGACCTGAAACCGGGCGTTTCAGGTCCTTTCAGGGTGTCAGTTGGGCCCCGTATTCTCCCCGGGATCGGAAGGCTCGGTCTCGGTATTCTCCGGGGGCGCGGCGTCCTCAGGCTGATCCGGGACAGGTACCGCAGGGGTTTCCGGGATGGCAGGGGTCTCCGGTTGGGGAGAGGTCCCGGGTTCTGCAGGGGCGGTGGGAGTCTCGGGCTGAGGGACGTCTTCCCCGGGGATTTCGTCAAGCTCCGTGCGGGCGGGGGCGTTGTTCTCCCCGGGCAGGTAGAGCAGAGGATCGATGGGGGTGTTGTTGTACCGAACTTCGAAGTGGACATGGGGGCCGGTGGAGCGGCCGGTGGAACCCACAGCGGCCACAGGCTGCCCCTGGGAGACCGTGTCGCCCTGGCTCACCAGAATCTTAGAGCAATGGGCATAGTAGGTCTGGAAGCCATTCCCATGGGAGATGACCACCAGGTTTCCATAGGTCCCCTTCTCACCGCAGAAGGTGACGACGCCGTCGGCTCCGGCACTGATGGCGGTGTCGGCCGGTGCGGCGATGTCAATGCCCCGGTGGAAGTTGGTCTCGCCGAAGATGAATCGGTAGCCATAGTCAGAAGTGATGGTTCCACGGACAGGCCACAGAAAGAGGCAGCCGTCGGGGAGCTCGGGCATGGGCTGGGTGCCAACCCCCACGATAAGGGGGAGAGCCTCGGCGGTGGTGATGGTGTTCAGGTCGGCACCTGCCACGGTCACGCCGCAGCGTTTGACCACCCGGGCCAGCACGGCGGTCTCGCCGGCCTCGCCTTCCTGGATGACGCGCTGCTCCCCGGCAAACATACTGTTGTCAGGCCGGGTCTGGAGAGTAGGGGCTACGGGCCGGGTGAGGGTCCGCTCCTCCACAGTGGAGACCACCAGCCGGGGACAGGACTGCTCAATGGTAAGCTGGAGGCCGGGGTCCAGGGCCGTGCCGAACTCGGCGGCCCAGATGGCGATCAGGTCGGTGAGGTCGGTCTCGCCGGAAGCCTCGCTGCCGGTCTGACCGGATAGCTCGATGCCCATGGCGGTAACCTTGGCGGACAGGTCGATATCAGGATTCAGATCCTGGAGTCGTTCCTGGGTCATATCAAAGCGGGAGAGAAGTTGCTCCAGAGTATCCCCGGCCCGGACCTCATAGGGGAAGAGCCTGGGGGATTCCTCCAGGAGACAGTCAGCCAGAGCCTGAGCAGTGAGGATCACGGTGTCGGCCGGGACATAGGCGTAGCGCATTTGGAGTTGGCTCTCCACAGTAATTGACTGGGTCTCGGGGGTGGTGTAGCGTTCCTTCACCAGGGAGAGGGCCCGGGAGATGTCGCCCTCCTCCAGGACGGCCCCGACCATCTCGCCGTCCACCCAAAGGGTATAGGCGGGCTTCAGCTCGGGGATGATGCCCATGATGGAGTCGGCCACCTGGCCGGTGGACTCCAGCCGATTCTTAGGGGCCAGAGTGGACCGGACGGTAACGTCCTGATTGAAGGAGTAGTTGGTTTGTAGAATCTTGGAGGCACGGGCCTCTGCTTGGGTGACGGCGGCCTGATAGGTCTCGGCATCTTGGAAGTAGCTCAGGGGCTGGCCTTGGGCGTCCACCGTGTAGCACAGAGTGAAGGAAGAGACAGCTACAGCACTCGCCAGAATCACCCCGGAGATGCCGAGGAAGGCCGCCTCTACTCGGTGGGGGAAGGATTCACATTGGCGGGTCAGGAACCGGCGCAACCGCGTATATTCTGTTTTCCATTCGTCGATGGGGAAGATGCGGAACAGATTGGGCACGCAGGATGCCTCCTTCTTGGGATTGAATCATGAAAATGAGGCGGCCTATGGAAAAGCCTCTGGAGAGGGTGGCCGCAGGATGGGTCAGGGAAGAAGCTGGAGCATAGCAGCCTGATTGCCCCGCAGGTCGCCCATCTTCCGGTGGGACCACCACAGTTCCGGGTGGCAGCCGGTGCACTGGGTCAGGGTATCTACATGGTCAGGGACCAGTCCGGCGGCGGTGAGCTGCCAGGCGATGATGCCCTTGAGATCCACGGAGAACTTCCCGGGGGTTTCCAGCGGGGCGACGAAGTCCATGACGCCGCTGCCCAGCTTTTCCGCCATGGCAGTGGGCACGTCATCGTGGGTCTCAAAACAGCAGGGGCCGATGCCCGGACCGATGGCGGCCAGGACGTCTGCCGGGTCGCTGCCGTAGAGTTCGGCCATCTTTCGGGCGGCCTGGGGTGCAATGGCCAGAGCGGTGCCTCGCCAACCCGAGTGAACAGCGGCGATGGCCCGCTTTTTGGGGTCATACAGGAGCACCGGGATACAGTCGGCGTAGTAGATGGTGAGACACAGGCCGGGCTGGTTCGTGATAAGCCCGTCGGCGTCGTAGGGGATGGGGTCAAAGAGGTCAGCCAGGACGTCCGAGGGCTGGGCCACCCGGATGGTGTCCTCATGAATCTGGTGCGTCATCACCAGACGATTCCGGTCGGTGCCCAGGGCGGCACAGAACCGGGAGTAGTTTTCCCGAACGGCCTCCGGCCGGTCATGACGGGTGAGGCCCAGGTTGAGCTCAGCACAGGGACCGGGGCTGACCCCGCCCAGCCGGGAGGCGAACCCGTGGGCGACGCCTCCGGCGGCAGTGAACTGATCAGCGGTGTGAAAGACCACACGGTCTCTGGTTTGCTTGGTAAAGGCCATGGGGCACCTCTCAGACTGGGATGAAGCCCGCAGGCGGGCGTTGGATTCTTAGTTGGCGGCGCTCTTCTTCAGGTAGCAGCACTTCTTGTACTTCTTGCCGCTGCCGCAGGGGCAGGGATCGTTGGGACCGATTTTGACGGATTTGCGGACGGGGGCCTTTTTCAGGGTCTCGTCGCTGCCGCCGGAGGTGCCGGTGACCTTGGCCACGCGCTCCCGCTTGACTTCGTTGGTCTGGACCCGGGCGGTGAGGATCCGGCGGATGGTCTCCTCCTGGATGGCCTGGATCATGCCCTCGAACATCTCGAAGCCTTCCTTTTTGTAGGCGTCCACGGGGTTGGTCTGGGCGTAGGCCCGGAGGACGATGCCCTTCTTCAGTTCCTGCATGGCGTCGATGTGATCCATCCAGTATTCGTCTACGGTGCGGAGCATCATGACGCGCTCCAGCTCCCGCATGAGTTCGTCGCCCAGAGAGGCCTCCTTGGCATCGTAGGTGGCCAGGGCCTTGGTCTCGATCTGCTGGATAAGGTCTTCAATCTTGGCCTTTTCCAGTTCCTCGTCGGAGAGCTGGAACTCGTTGGGGGCGAAGAAGAGCCCGCGGAAGGGTGCCGTGGCCTGGGCCCAGGTCTCAGCATCCATATGGGAGGTCTCACCCAGATGGCCCCGGAGGGCATCTTCCACCCAGCGGTCCAGGAGGCCGCGGATGAACTGGGCCATATTTTCACCGTCGAGAACCTGACGGCGCTGGTCGTAGATGATCTTACGCTGGACGTTCATGACGTCGTCGTATTCCAGGGTGCTCTTACGGGCCTGGAAGTTCTTGGACTCGACCTTCTTCTGGGCGTTTTCGATGGCGTTGGAGAGAACTTTGGCGTCGATGGGCATATCGTCCTCAATCTTCAGGGTCTCCATCATGTTCTGCATCCGCTCAGAGCCGAAGAGACGCATCACGTCGTCCTCCAGGGACAGATAGAAGCGGCTCTCGCCGGGGTCGCCCTGACGGCCGGCACGGCCGCGGAGCTGGTTGTCGATACGGCGGGACTCATGACGCTCGGTGCCCAGGATGAACAGGCCACCCACGGCCCGGACCTTGTCGGCCTCGGGTTCCAGCATCTCTTTGTACTTGGCCTCAGCCTGAGAGAACATCTGGCGGGCATTGAGGATGTCCTGGTTATCAGTCTCGGCGAAGCCGGTGGCCTCGGCGATCATCTCATCGGAGAGGCCGGCCTTCCGCAGGTCGGTCTTGGCCAGGTACTCGGCGTTGCCGCCCAGCATGATGTCGGTGCCGCGGCCGGCCATGTTGGTGGCCACGGTGACGGAGCCGAACTTACCGGCCTGGGCCACAATCTCAGCTTCCTTCTCATGGTTCTTGGCGTTCAGGACGTTGTGGCGGATTCCCTTCTTGGTGAGGAGCTTGGAGATGAGCTCGGACTTCTCGATGGAGGTGGTACCCACCAGGACAGGCTGGCCCTTTTCGTGGCAGGCGGCGATCTGGTTCACGATGGCATTGTACTTACCCTTGACGTTCTTGTAGACCTCATCGGTGTGGTCGATACGGGCCAAGGGCTTGTTGGTGGGGATTTCCAGGATGTCCAGACGGTAGGTGGAGCCGAATTCCTCTTCTTCGGTCTTAGCGGTACCGGTCATACCAGAGAGCTTTTTATACAGACGGAAGTAGTTCTGGAAGGTGATGGTGGCCAGGGTCTTGGACTCCCGTGCCACGGTGACCTTTTCCTTGGCTTCAATGGCTTGATGGAGGCCGTCGTTATACCGGCGGCCATACATGAGACGGCCGGTGAACTCGTCGACGATGATGACCTCGCCGTCCTTCACCACGTAGTCGATATCCCGCTTCATGAGGCCCCGGGCGCGGATGGCCTGGTTGATGTGGTGGGACAGGGTGGAGTTCTCGGGATCAGCCAGGTTGTCCACGCCGAAGGCCTTTTCAGCCTTGGCGATGCCACGGGCGGTGAGGGTGACAGCCCGGGCCTTTTCGTTGACCACATAGTCGGCGTCGATGTCATCAGACTCTTCTTCCTTGTCGTCCACGGTGGCCACGGTCATGCCCCGCAGAGAGGCAGCAAAGTTGTCGGCCAGGGTATAGAGCTGGGTGGACTGCTCACCCATGCCGGAGATGATCAGGGGGGTACGGGCTTCGTCGATGAGGATAGAGTCCACCTCGTCCACGATGGCAAAGGCGTGGCCTCTCTGCATGAGCTCAGCCTTGTAGATGGCCATGTTATCGCGGAGGTAGTCGAAGCCAAACTCGTTGTTGGTGCCGTAGGTGATGTCGGCGTTGTAGGCTTCCTGCTTCCCGGCGGCGTCGATGCCGTGGATGACCAGACCCACAGTGAGGCCCATGAAGCGGTAGACCTTACCCATCCAGTCGCTGTCTCGCTTGGCCAGGTAGTCGTTGACGGTGACGATGTGCACGCCTTCCCCGGCGATGGCGTTCAGGTAGGCGGGGAGGGTGGCCACCAGGGTCTTACCTTCACCGGTTTTCATCTCGGCGATGCGGCCCTGGTGCAGGATGATGCCGCCGATGAGCTGGACGCGATAGGGGCGCATGCCCAGCACGCGGGCGGAGGCCTCCCGGCAGGCGGCAAAGGCCTCGGGCAGCAGGTCGTCCAGGGTCTCGCCGTTCTGGTAGCGGGCCTTGAATTCAGGGGTCTTGGCCTGGAGTTCTGCGTCGGTGAGGGCCTTATAGGCCTCCTCCAGGGACTCGATCTTCTGGACCAGAGGTTCGATTTTCTTCAGTTCTCTGGCGGTGTTGGTGCCAAACAGTTTTGCAAGTAATCCCATAGTCGGATATCCTTTCCTATCAGAAAGTGGCGATGCCACTTGAAATTTGCTCAGGGGGAAATAGAGGGCATGTGCCCATAATTCAAAACATTATATCACATCTGCCGGGGGAAAAAAAGAATTTTCTGTTAATTTCCGGGAGAAATCCGGGACCGTACCCGGGGGAAAACAGAACTGGTCACAGAGGGGGAGTTGTGGTAAACTATATCCCGATAAACCATAGAGTTTTCCGGGGCCGCCCCGCTGGGTAGGCCCCTACAGAAAGGATGCGGACGGGTATGTCAGCCAGAAAGAACGAGATTTATCCCCTGCGGATTGAGGGCTACGGGTCCTCCGGGGAGGGCGTAGCCCGGCTGGAGGGACAGGCCGTCTTTGTAAAGGGAGCGTTGGAGGGAGAACTGTGCAATGTCCAGATGCTGAAGGTGGGGAAATCTGCTGCCTGGGGCAAGGTCAATGAGGTCCTCGAACCGTCTCCTCGGCGGCAGATCCCCGACTGCCCCCAGTACCCGAAGTGCGGCGGTTGTCAGCTCCGGCACATGACCTATGCGGAGGAGACCGAGATGAAGCGACGCCGGGTCCAGGAGGCCCTGCGTCGCATCGGCGGCTGGGATGGGACCGTGGAGGTCATCCACGGGGCGGCGGAGCCCGACCGCTACCGGAACAAGATTCAGTTCCCCGTAGCCGACGGCCCCCGGGTTGGTTTCTTCCGGGCCCACAGCCATGACGTCATCGATGCCCCCGACTGCCTCCTCCAGCCCCTGCCGGCCACCCGGCTCCGGGCGGCCTTCAAGGATTGGATGGAAAGATATCAGGTGCCTGCCTACGATGAGAAAGCCCACCGGGGGCTTGTCCGCCACTTCTATGTGCGGGTGAACCGGTCGGGGGAGTCCCTCTGTGCCGTCATCGCCAACGGGGACAAGCTGCCCTGGACGAAGGAGCTCATTGAGGGGCTCCGGTCGGCGGAGCCCGGCCTGGTCGGGGTGGTGCTGTCGGTGAATACCGAGAAGACCAATGTGATTTTAGGCAAAAAATACGTAACCCTCTGGGGCCGGGACTACCTGGAGGACACCCTCTGTGGCCTGACCTTCCGGCTGTCGGTGCCTTCCTTCTACCAGGTGAACCGAGACCAGGCGCAGCTGCTCTACCAGCGCGCTCTGGAACTTGCCGGACTCACAGGGGAGGAGACGGTGCTGGACCTCTACTGCGGCATCGGCACCATCACCCTCTGCATGGCGCGGCAGGCTAGGCGCGCCCTGGGGGCTGAGGTTGTTCCCGCCGCCGTGGAGGATGCCAGGGAGAATGCCCGGCGCAACGGAATACACAACGCCGAGTTCTTCTGCGCTGACGCCGGAGAGGCGGCCCTGGAGCTGGCCCGGCGTGGCATCCGGCCGGATGTCATCTGCGTGGATCCTCCCCGGAAGGGGATCTCCGCCCAGGTCATCGAGGCCATCGCGGAGATGGCTCCCCGGAGGCTGGTGTATGTCTCCTGCGATCCGGCCACTTTGGCCCGGGATGTGAAACTTCTGGCCGAGCGGGGGTATGTGCTGGAGCGGGCCGAGGCCGCCGACCTCTTCCCCCGAACGCATCACGTGGAGACGGTTGTTCTTTTGTCCCAACAGAGACCCCACGACAAGATCCGCGTGGAACTGGACCTTACAGAGCTTGATATTACTGCCGCTGAGAAGGAAGCCACCTATCAGGAGATCAAGGATTACATCCTGGAAAAGCACGGGATGAAGGTGTCCTCGCTCTATATCGCGCAGATAAAGGACAAGATGGGAATCAAGGAACGGATAAACTATAATGTATCCAAGAACCCGGATGCCAGAAAGCCCCAGTGCCCGAAGAAGAAGGAAGAGGCCATTGTGGAGGCGCTGAGGCATTTTAAGATGATATCATAAGATGTACGCAATGGAAGAATCCCCGGCTGTTTGTGGCAACCGGGGATTCTTCCATTTGAACCATATGGTTATTCGATTGTTTCTTCTTCCACTTCCGGAAGCTCGTTCTCAGCTATATCGGTTTCCGAGATCATTTCCTCAATTGCTTCCATGAACCAATCCCAAAAGGAATCATATTCTCCGCGCTGTTCCCAGCCGGGAGTGCAAAAGTCATGGATGATTTCAACCTTTCTAGGTTTCTCCATTTCCAAGCAGGCAACATCATCACAGTCGCAGCGCTTTGCAAATGGAGCGAGATGACGCGCCGGAAATCGATCTCTCATTCCATGCGTATAGGCTTCCGCAAGCTTTGCGTCCATAATAAACCAATAATCGAAATCGACAAGATTGAGGTCTGCAACCTTTTTGAGCTGATAAGGATACTCAAATCCACTAAAAACAGTACTGATGTTAAATAATTCCATTGCTGTAATCAACCTATCTCGAAAACATGATCAGCTTTAAATTTGATTGAATAGTCTTCATCAGTAAAGTCATTGACAACATAAATGTTGATGCAATGATTATCAGTATTTACGCTGAAAACCCCAACTTGATCAAATGGGATATCTTCAGGGCAATCAAAATCAGTTACGCCATCAAAATGAAATGTCTTTTCAACTATTTCAGGGTCGCCATCCTTATAAGCATTTTGCTGCCACCAGGATAACTCAATCGTGAGTACCGCAGTATGCAGATCTTCATTGAAAACCAAATCTACTATCGAACTGTCGTGAAAATTAAAGTTTTTTGTAAAATCGGCTAAAGTCATTTAATTATCCCCCTTAGGTAATATATGAGAGGCCTTTGATCCTCTCGGAACAGGGTTTCCATTCCTGTCAAGATACATATCACCCTTTCCGGTGGCGTCAGGATTGATAATATGGAAATGGTCTTTTCCTTCGAAACCATTTGCTCCAGGTGTGGGTACATCATACCTTATACGCAATCCGGTATTAGGCTCTTTATATATGTGATGACCGCTTGCGGCCTGTCTCGGATGTGAGATTTCAACCCATCCATTATCGAGCAAACCTTTTCGTTTCAACATTATCCTCTATCCAATATCCACCGACAGATTGATAGATTTCATCCCAGTCATCGAATGATAGGGGTTGGTCTAACGACTTAGCATAAAAACTCTTATTTTTCTACAAAAAGATTATCAAAACTTACATCGTTCTTAATTATATACTTCCCGTTATTCTTCTTATTGAGAATATCAAGAGCGGTAACAAATAAGTCTTTAAGCTTTTGTGCTGTTTCCATGTCAGGGCAGCCAATAAACATAAATTCTTTTTCGTTGTCGACAAAAAACGTATCGTATAAATCACTTACGGCCATAAATGCATTCGTAAGTTCTATGTCGCTGTCCCATTCAGGCGGATTATCGTTGTCGATAATCTCGTCATCCTCGTCATAGAGCCAAATGCAATATGTGTTGTACTCAAGAAGTAGTCGTATTGTTTTTATCATGATTATTCCTCCTTAACACCTTTGGGATTCGCACTAACAATATATCCATTTGTGCTGACTTGAATAGCGATACGTTGCTTTTTTCCGTTATATATAAATTCGTAGACCGTTCGTGGATCGCGCTTTCCTTGGGTCCCTACGACATGTCCCTGATAAACGGCTTCGAGAACATAATCCGGAATATCCTCATTTTTGATCCCTTTTCCGTTGAACTGAGAACCATGTTCTTTAATAATGTGCTGTAGTCCGGATTTTTCTGTTCCGGTTTCAAGCCATATAATTTTGCCATTAGGATCACGAGTGATTAAGACCACCTTTTCGGGCGATATCTTGTCGCCATTTGCTTGAACCTCGGCAATGAGTGTTTTGCCCTCACCACTGGTATTCGTAAAGAGATGAGAACTACCTTTGCTCATTTCCGCTTCCCCCTCTCAAACGCCTGAGCTGTCTGGCTGGGGTAGGAAATCACTTTGATTCCCCGGTCTATGAGCTTGTCAAAGCACGGATAGCTTGCAGAGCCGTACACGATGATCGTATGAGGACAGAGAACTTTTATCAGCTCTTCAAGCCCATCCTCAAACCGCTT
>JABUSR010000059.1 GCA_021442645.1 Ruminiclostridium sp. | reverse complement strand
ATAGAGACGGTGACAGAATGGATAGCGGACATTCCGTATTCCGCAGTCTATACCGAAAACAGAAAAACACTGCTGTGGATCGTAGTATGCTACGGCGCGTTTGCCCTTTATGCTGCAATAAAACGCAGATTTAAGATATCTGTGCTAATTCCCGTCTGCGTCTGCGTCGCAGGCTTCGGGCTGCTGCTGAACTCCATGCACAATACTATGCTTGAGGATGAGGGGACGCTTGCGGTAATGGACGTGGGAAACGGAGAGTGCATTGCCTTGACAAGCGGTGAGAACGCTGTGGTCATAGACTGCGGCAGCAGCGGAATATCACAGAACGCAGGCTCTATGCTGTCCTCCTATCTGCACTCCAACGGCAGAAATGGCATTGATATGCTGATTCTGACCCATCTGCACTCCGACCACGCAAACGGTGTATGCAGACTTCTGAACACCGTGGAGGTGGGATTGCTTGTACTGCCGAAGACGGGGGAGGAGCCTCCGGAAATACTTGAGGACATACTGCTTGCCGCAGAGGAAAACGGGGTTCCGGTGTTTTTCACAGAGAGCGATGCGGAGTATGATTACGGAGAAATAAAAATAAATATATATACCTTTGAGAAGGATGAGGAGGCTCTTGCCGTGTCGGCGGAGCTGAACGGTCACAGAGCATTAATTATGGGAGACGCATATAAAAACACGGAGCTTGAGCTTGCCGACAGAGAAGATTTGACGGACACAGAGCTGCTTGTGGTGAGCCACCACGGCTCAAAATATGCAAGCTGTGAGGCTTTTTTAAACGAGGTCAGCCCCGTTGCCGCCGTCATTTCCACGGGCACAAACAGCTACGGCCATCCTGCGCAGGAGACTCTGGACAGACTTGCCGCAACAGAGGCGGAGCTTTTCCGTACAGACCTCAACGGAAGAATAATTATGCAAATGAACTGAATATACGGTGATTATATGGCAAAGGCTAAAAAAGACAAGAGCATACCGAAATTTATATACGGTGACGAGGTCAGAAAACTCAGACAGGAGGGACCCCGCAGACTGTATTTCATATGGGGACCGGAGGACTATCTCTCTGACCAGTTCGTGGGCGAGATAAGAAAGCTCTGCGTGCCTGAGGGAACGGCGGACTTCAGCTATCATAAGCTCAGCGAGCGTGACTATTCCCCCCGTGCGCTTGCCGACGCTATAGACTCGGTGCCCTTCCTTACGGAGCGAACCATGGTGGAGCTTCGTGGCATAGACTTGAACAGGCTCACCGATGACGAGACGGAGGCTCTTTTCGAGACTGTAAAGGATATTCCGGACTACTGCACCGTAGTTTTCGTTGAGCCTTCGGAGTTTGAGCCCGACAAACGGAGAAAGGTATACAAAAAGCTTCTGAAGGACGGAACGGAGCTGTTTGTGAACGCTCAGGCAGCCGACGCACTGGTGAACTGGGTAGGCAGACGCTTTGCCGCACTGGGCAAGCGCATTGAGACAAATGCCATCCAGCGGCTTATCTTTGTGTCTGGAAACCTCATGAATATGCTCATTCCGGAGATTGAGAAGATAGCGGGCTATGCAAAGGGTGATGTTGTCACGACAGAGGATGTGGATGCCGTGGCGCACCATATTCCCGAGGCAGTGGTGTTCGAGATGGTGGAGTGTCTGGGCGCGGGTGAGACGGGTAAGGCCATGTTCTATCTGGATGAGCTTCTGGGCAACAAGGACTGCGACGAAAACTTTGTAATAGCCGTGCTGGGAATTCAGATGCGCAAGGTCTATGCCGCAAGGATGGCAATTGACGGCGGAGGCGGCAAGGACTATCTGATGAAAAACTTCGGCATACCCTATGAAAGCTACGCCAACAAGTACATGAATGCGGCAAGGCGCTATTCCCCGGCTCAGCTCAGACGTGCCGTGGAGCTATGCGCCGAGACCGACTATAAGCTCAAGAGCTCGGGCGTGCCGGAAAAAGAGCTTATAAAGGAATGTGTCATGCGTATAGCTGTGGGTGAGGGTGATGTATAAGATAGCGGAGGCCATAGTTGTCGAGGGCAGATACGATAAAAATACCCTGTCGCAGATAGTGGACGCCGCCATCATTGAGACCTCGGGCTTCGGAGTGTTTAACGACAGAGAAAAGCAGAAGCTTATCCGCAGACTGGCGGAAAAGAGGGGACTCATAGTCTTTACCGACTCCGACGGAGCGGGCTTCGTAATACGCAGCTTCATTAAGTCCTGTGTCCCGCCGCAGTATCTCAAGCACGCCTACATCCCGGATATCGAGGGTAAGGAGAAACGCAAGAGCAAGGCCTCGAAGGAGGGAAAGCTGGGAGTGGAGGGCATGAGCCCGGAGATAATAATTAACGCACTGCGCAGGGCCGGGGCCACAATAGAGGGTGAGGACACTCCGCAGACGGCAAGGATCAGTAAGGCTGATATGTATGCCAAGGGACTGTCCGGAAAACCCGACAGCTCACAAAAGCGACGTGAGCTGATGAAGAAACTGGAGCTGCCGGAAAAAATGAGTGCGGACGCATTGCTTCAGGTTCTGAATGTGCTCATGACACGGGAAGATTTTCTTAATTTGTAAAAATATATAGCAATGCTACACATATTGTGTTATAATAAATAAAATAACCACACTATATGGAGAGCAGAAAATAAGCACACTTGGAGGAATAAGCTATGAAATGCCCTTTTTGCGGTTTTCTTGAGAGCAAGGTAATTGATTCCCGCCCCGCAGAGGAGGGAACCACCATCCGCCGCCGCAGAGAATGTCTTGCCTGCCAGAAGAGATTTACCACCTATGAGACCATTGAGCATATGCCTCTTGTGGTGGTAAAGCGTGACGGAGCCCGCCAGACCTTCGACAGAGCAAAGGTCATAAACGGCGTTGCCCGTGCCTGTGACAAGCGTCCCGTGGCATATGAGCAGTTTGAACGCATTGCCGACGAGATAGAGCAGGAGCTGCAGAGCAGTCTTGAGCGTGAGGTCAGCACCATTGAAATCGGAGAGATGGTCATGAGAAAGCTCAAGGACATCGACGAGGTTGCCTATGTCCGCTTTGCCTCGGTCTACCGCAGCTTCAAGGACATAAATACCTTCATGGAGGAGCTTTCAAAGCTTCTCAGCGACAAGTGAGCAGAATATAGCTCCGGGGCTGAGACACTCCATGGCGCATACGAATTAGGAAGCGTCACTATCAGGACGTCGGTCCTTCAGCCCGGGCAGGCATTATTATGTCAGAAGGCAGAAAATGAAAATAATAACCGATACAAAAGAGAATATAACAGGTCTTGTTGCCGAAAAGGTGAGGGAGCTTGTGAAGAATAAACCCGACGCAGTCATCGGGTTTTCGGCAGGAAACAGCTTTAAGGATGTTTTCTCGAAGCTTCAGGGCGAAGAATTGAAAGCTGTGCGTGCTTTTTCCGTCTGTGAATATGCGGGCTGTGATAATCTCGGCGCTCAGCTTGAGTCTGAGCTTTATTCAATGACGGGAATTGTCGACTTCCGCAGGCCCAAAGAGAGTGAGCCGGAGAGCTACGATGAGGAGATATCCGCCTGCGGAGGGCTTGACCTTGTGCTTCTGGGAGTAGGTCTTAACGGCAGCATCGGCTTTAACGAGCCCGCCACGCCATTTGACAGCCTCACCCACCTTCAGCAGCTGACGGACGCAACGAAGCGCATGAAGGCGGAGGAATTCGGAGGCGAGAAAAACGTACCGAGCCACGGTGTTACCATGGGCTTAAAGACCCTGTTCGGCGCAAAAAGTGTTATTCTCCTTGCTTTGGGCGAGGAAAAAGCGCCTATAGTCCGCAAGCTGGTGCACGGCAGAACCGACACCTATATACCCGCTGCCATGCTGCAGCTTCATATGAACATGACACTTTGCCTCGATAATGATGCGGCATCAAAACTCGATTGAACGATTGGAGATCAGATATGGGAAAATATTTCGGAACCGACGGCTTCCGCGGGGAAGCTAATGTTGACCTGACAGTAATGCACGCTTTTGAGATAGGACGCTATTTGGGCTGGTACTACGGCAGAGAGCACAAGGCCAGGATAGTTATCGGCAAGGATACCCGCCGTTCCAGCTATATGTTTGAATCTGCCCTGTGTGCGGGACTGACAGCCAGCGGTGCGGATGCATATCTGCTCCACGTAACCACGACCCCCAGCGTTGCGTTCATTGCTCGCTCCGATGATTTTGACTGCGGCATCATGATATCCGCGTCACATAATCCCTACCATGACAACGGCATAAAGCTCATAAACGGCAGGGGAGAAAAAATGGACGAGGAGATGCTCAGCGGCATCGAGGATTACATGGACAGGGCCGCCGCAGGCGAGATGGACTGCATCCCCTATGCAAAGCGGGAGAATATAGGCCGTACCGTTGACTATGCCGCCGGAAGGAACCGCTACATCGGCTTCCTTATTTCCCTTGCTACCCGTTCCTACAAGGGCAAAAAGGTGGGTCTTGACTGCGCAAACGGCAGCACATGGATGATGGCAAAGAGTGTGTTTGACGCTCTCGGTGCCGACACCTATGTCATACATAACAATCCCGACGGTCTGAACATAAATGTTGACTGCGGCTCCACCCATATTGAGAAGCTTCAGCAGTTTGTCATTGAGAAGGGACTGGACGTGGGCTTTGCCTTTGACGGCGATGCCGACCGCTGCCTTGCCGTTGACGACAAGGGAAATATCGTCACCGGAGACCATATCCTGTATGTCTGCGGAAAGTACATGAAGGACAGCGGCATGCTGGGCAACAAGAAGATAGTCACAACGGTGATGAGCAATCTGGGACTCTACAAGGCTCTGGACGCTCAGGGCATCGGCTATGAAAAGACAGCCGTGGGCGATAAGTACGTTGCCGAAAATATGCGTGCAAACGGACATATCCTCGGCGGCGAGCAGTCGGGTCATATCATCTTCGGACGCCTCGCCAACAGCGGTGACGGCATCCTTACAGCCATAAAGATAATGGAGGCCATGTGCGAATCCAAGCAGCCCCTCTCCGTGCTGGCTGCTCCCGTGGTAACCTATCCTCAGCTTCTCAAGAACGTGGTGGTCGATGACAAGGACGGAACCTTGAACTGTGCTGAGGTGAAGGCCGCCGTTGCAAAAATCGAGGCGGAGCTGGGAAACGAGGGCAGAGTGCTGCTGCGCAAGAGCGGTACGGAGCCGGTTCTGCGTGTCATGGTAGAGGCCGCCACGGACGAAAAATGTGAGGAGTGCGTGGATTATATCATAGGCGCCATGCGTGACTGCGGCAGACTTATTAAGGTGAAGTAATATGTATAAGATTTGCGATTTGCTGGACTTGTCCAAAACAATAGCGGCTCCGCTTTTCGAGGGAAAGGAATACCCCTGGGAGGTGCTGTCCGATATAAGTGACTTTATTATAAGGCTGGGAAGCACTCTTCCCGAGGAGGAGTATGAAAAGCGGGGCGAGAATGTGTGGATAGCAAAGGACGCTATGGTATTTCCTTCTGCATATATCGGTGGACCCTGCATAATAGATCACGGTGCGGAGATACGCCACTGCGCATTCATCAGAGGCAGTGCCGTGGTGGGCAAGGGTTGTGTTGTGGGCAACTCTGTTGAGCTTAAAAATGCGGTGCTCTTTGACAAGGTGCAGACGCCCCATTATAACTATGTGGGCGACAGCATACTCGGCTATAAAGCCCATATGGGAGCGGGCTCCATAACCTCCAACGTGAAGAGCGATAAGACCCTTGTGGTGGTCAAATGCGGTGAGGAGCAGATAGAGACCGGGCGCAAGAAATTCGGCGCAGTCCTCGGTGACGGCGTTGAGGTGGGCTGCAACAGCGTTCTCAATCCCGGCACAGTGCTGGGCAGGGGAGCCAGCGTCTATCCTACAAGCTGTGTGCGTGGAGTGATTCCCGAAAACGGTATTTACAAGGATAAGGACAATATTGTCATAAGAAAGTAAAAGAAACCCGGGCTTCGGACGGTACGCCGTCCGAAGCCCGGGTCAGTTATGTACTGCATTACTTCATGCTCTTTTTCATTGCGGCTTCACGGGCCTTGCAGATTTCGTCCCACTTTGGGAGCTTGCCGAAGGCCTCTGTCATCTCCCGCATCTTTTCGGGGATGTCAATTTTCTGGGGGCAGATAGCGGCGCACTGACCGCAGCCTATGCACTGAGAGGGATGCCTGTCTGCTCCCATGGAGTCCAGACGCTGACTGATATTGAAGCTGGGAGCGACTCTGAAGTCGTTGTAAAGACTGATGAGCAGGGGAATGTCAAGCTCTGCGGGACAGCCCTTGCAGCAGTAGCGGCAGGCAGTACAGGGAATGGCATTCTTGAGCAGCTCCGCGGTCTCCAGAACAAGGGCGTTCTCCGACTCGCTGAGAGGATCGCGTTCCTCAAAGGTCTTAATATTGTCCACCATGTGCTCCATGCAGCTCATACCGCTCAGCACCATTTTGACCTCAGGCAGACCCTGAAGGAAACGGAAGCCCCAGGAGGAGATGCTGTCCTCTGGGCGCAGGGCCTTAAAGCGTGCCTCAAGCTCCTCACCGAAGCCGGAGAGCTTGCCGCCCCTGACCGGCTCCATAACCCAGACGGGAATGTCATACCTGCTTATGAGCTCGTACTTTTCCTTTGCCTGCTGGAGAGTCCAGTCCATATAATTGAGCTGTATCTGACAGAACTCCATGTCCTTGCCGTACTTCTCGAGGAAGCCGCCGAGACATTCAAGTCCTGCATGAGAGGAGAAGCCCAGATGCTTGATGCGTCCCGCCCTCTTCTGCTCTATGAAGTAATCGATAATACCCCATTTGGGGTCGGTGTAAACATTGATACAGTTCTCGTTAATGTTATGGAGAAGATAGAAGTCAAAATACTCAACCTGACATTTTCTGAGCTGAAGCTCAAATACGGCGGCGGGGTCATAGCTGTCGCTGGTCTGGTGGCCGGGGAACTTGGTGGCGAGCTTGAAGCTATCTCTGGGGTAGCGGGCAAGAGATTTGCCGACGGCAATCTCAGACATACCCTCGTGGTAGGGCATGGCGGTGTCAAAATAGTTTACGCCGTGAGCAATGGCGTAATCAACCATATCGTCAACCTGCTGCTGGTCTATGTCTGCGTCCCTGCCATTGGGCAGAAGGGGCAGACGCATAGTACCGAAGCCCAGAAGGGACAGCTTTTCGCCCTGAAATTCACTGTATATCATTTGTTTTACCTCCGAAGCTTTAATGTATCTAAACTTTATAATATTCCTGCCCGCATGTCAACAGGAAAAGAAGTGCCACCAGACAAAGCAGATTTAAGATAATTTAAGCAGGGTTTCATTTGGTTTAGGGTATTAGATTGATTTTCTGAAATAATTATATTTACAAGCTTTAATATTTGTAATATAATTACGAAGTTAAAATGCTGTGTTCACATAAGGAGCAGGTATGGAAGAACGGTTCGGATTTATCCACGAAAAGCTGGACATTAAAATACTGATACTCTTTGTTCTGCGCAGACTTCCGGGTGTTGTGGACAGAAATGTTCTGTCAGACCTTGTTCAGCAGTGCGACGGCGGCGTTGGATATTTCGATTATTCCGACTGCCTGTACGAGCTTGTGGATGCCGGACAGGTTTCCGAGGAGGAGGACGGCTTCCGCATAACCGATAAGGGCGCTGTAAACGGTGAGACCGTGGAGAGCAGTCTGCCCTATTCCGTGAGGAAAAAGGCAGAGAAGGTTGTCGCTCCCGAGGCGGAAAGGCTTCGCCGTCTTGCCATGCTGACCGCAGAGCACAGGCTCAACGGGGGCAACTGCACCGTGATTCTTGCCATGGATGACGGTCAGGGTGAGATACTCCGGCTGGAGCTTCTTGTGGCAGACGAGGAGCAGGCAAAGCGCATGGAGAAGTATTTTAAAAAGAACGCCGAGACACTCTACGGCGAACTTGTTGAGAAGCTGGACAGCCGTACAGATAAGCATTAAATGTGATTTAATGCCCATCTCAGATGGGCATTTATACTTTTTGAAAGGAAAGAGAAAATGGAAGTAATGATCCCCGAGGGATACAAAAGTATCCTCAGTGTCTACGACACACAGAAAGCAATCAGTCTTTTAAAGCGCCTTTTTGAAGACAGGCTCGGTGCTCTATTAAACCTCTACCGTGTCTCCGCACCGCTGTTTGTTGAATCCAGTTCCGGACTCAATGACAATCTCAATGGCTACGAGAGGCCCGTATCTTTTGACATTCTGCGCTCCGATGCTACGGCACAGGTGGTTCAGTCTCTGGCAAAATGGAAGCGTGTTGCTCTCAAGCGCTACTGTTTCTTCCCCGGCAAGGGATTATACACCGATATGAACGCTATCCGTCGTGATGAGGACGAGCTGGACAATCTCCACTCCATCTATGTTGACCAGTGGGACTGGGAAAAAGTCATCGCTCCCCGGGACCGTAACGCAGACTACCTCATCAAGACCGTTCAGCTCATCGTCAATGCCATGGCTGACACCCAGCGGACCCTCCAGTCCGTCTTCCCCCAGCTCTCCGTATTGCCCCAGATCAGCACCGACCTGAGCGTGGTCACCACCCAGGAACTGGAGGACCTGTATCCCGACCTGGATGCCAAGGGCAGAGAGAACGCCTGGGTCAAGGAGCACCCCACCACCCTGCTCATGCAGATTGGCGGTGTCCTCAAGTCCGGCATCCCCCACGACGGCCGTGCGCCCGACTATGACGACTGGCAGCTCAATGGCGACATCCTTCTGTGGGATGAAACCTTAGATCGAGCAATCGAGCTGTCCTCCATGGGCATCCGCGTGGATGCCGAGGCTTTGGACCGCCAGCTCACCATCGCCGGCTGCGATGAT
Source organism: Ruminiclostridium sp. (assembly GCA_021442645.1). Lineage (GTDB taxonomy): Bacteria > Bacillota > Clostridia > Oscillospirales > Oscillospiraceae > Evtepia. Next base: position 11,072 of record JABUSR010000059.1, on the reverse strand, counting down.
CGTCGGGCCCTGACCTTCCACAAAATGCTGCTCAACAACGAGCTTCCCCTAACCATCGGGGGCGGCATCGGCCAATCTCGTTTGTCCATGCTCCTGCTGGGTAAGGCCCACATCGGTGAGGTCCAGGCCTCCATTTGGGATACCGAGACCATTGATACCTGCCGCAATGCTGGCATCATCCTGCTCTGAGTGCAGGCCCCAACTTCGTTTTACTCCTGAAATATCAAAAAAGGCGGCAGGATCACTTCACTGCCGCCTTCGCTGTTTTCTATCTCCGTTCCCTGCAGTTATTCCTCTGCCCGCACCCAAATGAAGAAAAAGGGCGGGCTGCCCATGGCAGTCCGCCCTTTCCTCTTTGAAAGAAAAAACAACACCGGAACCCAAAGGCTCCGGTGTTGGCACGGCAGAAGGGACTCGAACCCCTGACCTACTGGTTCGTAGCCAGTTACTCTATCCAACTGAGCTACTGCCGCATGTCGGTCGCTCTCGCTGACGACTTGTATATCATAGCACGGCTCACTTAAAAATGCAAGCATTTTTTCCTCTTTTTTGAAAAAATTTTCAACCGTTCGACTCCCGGTGCAAGGCTGGTTATGGCACATTCTCAACAAAAAAACGGAAGAAACTTTTACGGAAAACTGGCGGTCGATTGGTGAGCTCCGTCCGCCTTTTGCCGCAATGCTCTCAGATGTTCTCTCAGTGAAAGGTATCCCCTCGAATGGTCAGAGCAGGCTTGCAACACAAGTCCTCAATGTCCGAAATAGTGGCCGCGGGGATTCGCAGAGCCCCCTCGCATCGGCCACAGAAAAGCTCCACGGAGCTATAATTGATTTTAATCTTCCAGTCCCGGCAACCGCAGGTGCAGGATATCCCATCCCGCTGGCCAATGTCCCGGATTTCGCCCAGAATCTCCTCCATGACCAAGTCGTTGAGGAATGTCCCCCGCTCTCCGGCAGTGCTCTCCATCCGGTCCACGGTCTCCTCCAGGCGGCGCATAGCGGAAAAAACACCCCCCTCTTCCCCCACATAGCAGCAATCCAGGCCGGAATTGCCGCAAGCGAAGGCCAGCGTTTTCTCGTTCAAAAAGGCCCTGGTTGAGCAGGACACCGTGTGGGTATCCTTGCAGAAGAGGCAGGGAACAGTGAGCTGAGTCCGGTCCCCCATAAGGGCCACGTCAATGGAGGATTTCCCACAGGGGCAGGGCAGACGACTGCCTGAGGCGGCCAGTTGAAAGGCCGTGCGCTCTAAAATCACCGACTGTCGGCACGCCGGGCAGACAAAAGCGATAAACCGCTTGGTATCCTGTATCATACATGCTTCCTCCATCGTCACTGGGTTTTTCTGATTATATCACGTCCGTCGCATTTACGCAAACCCGCCCACTTGTCCTTTTTCCCTAAATCCGCTATACTTTTCCTGAGGTGATCCCGTGAAACGACTGATTGCATCTGACCTGCACGGCTCCCTGGCCTGCTGCCGAAAGTTGCTTGACATTTACAGAAAAGAGGGGGTGCAGGAGCTAATCCTTCTGGGTGACCTGGTCTTCTCCGGTTCCTATGATCCCCGGTTCGAGTTTGACCCCCAGGGCGTCATGGCTTTGCTGAACGAAGAGGCTGACCACATTCTCTGCGTGGAAGGCAACTGTGACTACGGCATCCGGGATCTAGAGCCCCGCTTCCCCTTTTTCCGGAAATACAAGACCGTCGTCTGGGCGGGACGGGAAGTATTCCTGACCCATGGACACCGATACTCTCCCCGGAACCCGCCTCCTATGGGGATGGCACAGGTGATGCTCTCCGGCCACACACACATTCCCGCCTTCCATCGGGTCAACGACCTGCTCTGCCTCAATCCGGGCTCTATCTCTCTACCCAGGGGCGGCTCCCCCAACAGTTGTCTTCTCTGGGAAGATGACCGGCTCTGCTGGCTTGACCTTGAAGGACGGGTATTCCACCGGGAGACCCTGCCCGAATAACACAAAACGGCTCTAATCCCAACAGATCAGAGCCGTTTTTTCTTTGGGAGATACAGCAGGTCACCGGGGCCCGCCTTCGGTCCTTCCCCGGTAGCCCTGGATGCCGCCGATGTTCTTCACATTGGTGTAGCCCAGTTTTTTCATGATATTGGCCGCCTGACTACTTCGGTTTCCCGTCCGACAGTAGAGATACACCGGGGTAGTCACATCGGGCACCACAAACTTCACCCGGCCAATTTCATCCACAGGAACATTGCGGCTACCGGGGATACGCCGCTCGAAGTACTCCTCTTTGGTCCGCACATCCAGCAAGACAGCATTGGCCTCGGCCTCATATTCTGCCAATCCCCGGGCAAGATTGTTTTTTCCAAACAGTGAGAACAGACTCATAAGGCACCTCCTTTCGGTCAGTCTCTGATTATTTTGTACGCCGAACCCTTCACAATTTGTATTAGTATCTGATTTTTCAGTTCTCCTCCGAAGCACTGCAGACCTGGTCTCCCCCTGCAGAGCAGGTATGGCCCACGTAGCTACCGCACTGGTGCCCACCACCGTGGCCATGGTGCTCACAGTGGATGGCTTCGCCGAAAACCAGGCTGCCGTTCATCAAAGCCTCCACCGCTTGGTCCGCTGAGCCGGAAACACCGCCGCAGAGCTTAATCCCAGACTGCGCCAGGGCGTTCTGGGCCCCGGGCCCGATCCCACCGCAGATGAGCACGTCTACTTGGTTGCTCCGCAGAAAGTCTGCCTGGGCGCCATGTCCGCTGCTGCCGGTGTCCACCACCTGACTATGGAATATCTTACCCAGACCCACATCATAGAATTTGAACTGCTGGGTATGTCCAAAGTGCTGGAAGATCTGGCCGTCCTCATAGGTAACTGCAATACGCATTTGCGTTCCTTCTTTCTTTTATAGCATTTTCACGGGAGGGAGCTCCGCATAACACAATTTGCCCTCCTTTTTCCTACGGCGATTGTACTGCATGCGATATACCCGGTATGTGACCTGATTTTCACCCCGAATAATCTTCCAAAGCACAGCAACCCGGGTGGCAAATCGTCCGCAGGAGGCTCTAAGGGCAGATTTTGCCCTGTTCCATCCCCACAATAGACGGAGAAACTCTTTTTGTCAAGCGGCTTTACCGGGTGACCTTCACCCGGAACAAGCCGTGGTGGTTGCAATAGGCATAGATCTGGCCAAAACCCATCCGAGGAAACCGCAGGGTGCAGGACTGCTCCGGGTAACTCTTCTGGAGCAGAATCCGGTCGGCGGTCACATACGCAAAAAAGCTGATAAAATGATTCTTCGTCATAGGGTGATCCAGTGTGATATACCAGTCGTTCTCCATTTTCTCCACCCGGATCTCATGGGCCTCGTCGGACTCTTCGGCCTCCAGGGGCGGCAGGGTCACCCCGCAGCAGTGGTAGGCTCCTTCTCCAACGGTGCTAATCACATTTCCACAGACCGGGCAGACATAGAACTTGCTGCGCAGCATGTTCCCCGCCCGGTTTCGGTTGACCCGGCAATCCCCTGTGAGCAGTTCCGCCACGGAGACCCCCAGGGCCTTTGCCAGGGGCTCCAGCAGGGTGACATCGGGAAGCCCCTTTCCGGTCTCCCACTTGCTGACTGTTTTATCGCTAACGCCCAACCGATCCGCCAGCTGCTTCTGGGTATAAGTTTTCTTCTCTCGAAGGGACCTGATAATGGCCCCAGTCACATAATTTCCCATCTTCTTTCTCTCTTTCTTCGTTTTTATGGGGATATTCTACCCTCTTTTTTCTCCCTTGGCAACCTACGGAGCGTAGAGTCGACATCCCACATACCGGAACGGCATCGCTCCTATTCTCTCGTTTTTTCTCTCTGTTCTCCACAATATTTCTCCAAATTTCCGCAAACAGTTCTGCATTTATCCACAATCTTTTCAGGATTTTTCTAAAACAGCTTGACAATCGCCACAGGGCAGATGTACGGTAATATCACAAAATTGAACAGAATCTTCAGGGCAGGGTGAAAGTCCCTACCGGCGGTAAAGCCCGCGAGCCGAAAGGCATGATCCCGGTGAAATTCCGGAGCCGACAGTTACAGTCTGGATGGGAGAAGATTGACAGAACGGCTTCGCAGGTATTCCTGCGTCTGTTTTATCGTGCACTGCTCTGGAATTTTTTGATTCCAGAGCTTTTTTGCAGGCAAATCGGACGCAGTTCCTGCGCTGTCTCTGCGTGCTTTGAAGACAGGTTCAGAGCACGCTTTTTTGTTTGTTTGGAGGTATCTCTATGACAGATATGACTTATATGCAGATGGCCCTCGACCTGGCCCGGAAGGGCTGGGGCTGGACCAGCCCCAACCCCATGGTGGGCGCCGTCATCGTAAAGGACAGCCAGGTCATCGGCCAGGGCTATCACACCCGTTGCGGAGATCTTCACGCCGAGCGGGCCGCCCTGGCCTCCTGCACAGAGTCCCCCAAGGGTGCCACCATCTACGTGACCCTGGAACCATGTTGCCACCAAGGGCGGCAGCCCCCCTGCACCGACGCCCTACTGGAGGCCGGAATCTCACGGGTAGTCGTAGGTGCCCCCGATCCCAATCCCCAGGTGGCTGGACGCGGAGTTGCCATCCTCCGGGAGGCCGGAGTAACTGTCACAGAGCACGTGCTGGAGGCCGAGTGTATCGCCCTCAACGATATATACTTCCACTACATCACCACAGGAACCCCCTATGTCATCCTGAAGTACGCCATGACCTTAGACGGAAAGATTGCCGCCCACACCGGGCAGTCTCAGTGGATTACCGGCGAAGTCGTCCGTCACTACGTCCACACCCAGCGGGGACGCTGTCGGGCTATTATGGTGGGCGTTGGCACGGTTCTCTCCGACAATCCCCAACTCACCTGCCGGATTCCAGGAGGGCGCTCCCCTCTTCGCATCGTCTGCGACTCCCACCTGCGGACTCCCCTCGCCGCCCAGGTCGTACAAACTGCCCGGGAAGTCCCCACCATCATAGCCACCTGCTCCCGGGACCAGGAGCGCATCGCTCGATACGAAGACCTGGGCGTCTTGATATGGACTCTTCCCGCCAGAGATGGTCGAGTAGATCTTTCCTCCCTCATGGTGCTGATGGGGCAAAATGAGATCGACAGCGTTCTCATTGAGGGGGGCGCTGCCCTGAACTGGTCGCTCCTGGAGTGCGGCCTGGTCCACAAAGTCCAGGCCTACATCTCCCCTAAACTGTTGGGCGGTTCCGCCGCCAAGTCACCCGTTGGTGGACAGGGCTTTCCCCACCCGAATCAGGCCGTCCGACTGAGAAATGCCAAGCTCCTCCAACTGGGTGATGACTGGCTCCTAGAAAGTGAGGTGGTTCCCTAATGTTTACCGGTATCGTAGAGGAAATGGGCGTCATCCGCTCCATACGCAAGGGCGCCGGCAGCGCCGTGCTGGAAATTCTGGCCAAGGTCGTCCTGGAGGACATCCACCTGGGTGACAGCATCGCCGTCAACGGCGTGTGCCTGACCGTCACTTCCTTCACCGCCACCTCCTTTACCGCCGACGTAATGCACGAAACGCTGAACCGCTCCTCCCTGGCCACCCTTCGGCCGGGCAACCGGGTCAACCTGGAACGGGCCATGGCGGCCAACGGCCGCTTTGGTGGGCACATCGTGTCTGGCCATGTTGATGGGATGGGCACCGTCCTGCAGACTCGAAAAGATGACAATGCCATCTGGTATACCATTGGGGCCTCTCCCCAGGTCCTGCGCTTTATTGTGGAGAAGGGCTCTGTCACCGTGGACGGCATCAGCCTCACGGTGGCCTCGGTCTCCGACACTGACTTCTCCATCTCCGCAATCCCCCACACCGTAGCGGTCACTATCCTCCGAGACCGCAGCGTGGGCGACCTCGTAAACCTGGAGACCGACATCATCGGCAAGTATGTGGAAAAGTTCCTATCCCCCCAGGCAGTTCCCATCTGGCAATCCTCATCCGGAATCACCCGGGACTTTCTATCCCGGTACGGCTATTGAAATTTTGAAAGGAGACGACACACCATGTTCCAGTTCAACACCGTCGAAGAGGCCCTGGAAGACCTGAGACAAGGCAAACTCATCCTCTGCACCGATGCCCCTGACCGAGAAAACGAGGGCGACTTCATTTGCGCTGCCCAGTTCGCCACCACGGAAAACATCAATTTCATGGCCACCCACGGAAAAGGCCTCATCTGCATGCCCATGTCTGAGGAGTATGTCCAAAAACTTCAGTTCCCCCAGATGGTCACCCGGAACACCGATAACCACGAGACCGCCTTTACGGTATCCATCGACCACGTGGATACCACCACCGGTATCTCTGCTGCCGAGCGCTCCATCACCGCTATAAAGTGCGTGGAAGAGGATGCCCGCCCCGAGGATTTCCGCCGCCCTGGCCACATGTTTCCTCTGCTGGCCAAGACCAATGGCGTGCTGGAGCGCAGCGGGCACACCGAAGCCACTGTAGACCTGCTCCGTCTGGCCGGGCTGAAACAGTGCGGGCTATGCTGTGAGATTATGCAGGAGGACGGCACCATGATGCGCACCCCCGAGCTCATCCAATTGGCCCGGAAATGGGGGCTTACCTTTATCACCATCAAGGACCTACAGGCCTACCGGAAGCGCCACGAGGTTCTGGTGGAACGGGTCACCACCACCAAAATGCCCACCAGATATGGCGACTTTACTGCCTACGGCTATGTAAACAAGATTAACGGCCAACACCATGTCGCCCTGGTCAAGGGCGACATCGGAGACGGCGAAGACATCCTCTGCCGGGTCCACTCCGAGTGCCTCACCGGCGATACTTTCGGCTCTCTCCGTTGCGACTGCGGCCAGCAGTTTGCCGCCGCTATGACACAGCTCCAGCAGGAAGGCAGAGGCATCATGCTCTATATGCGTCAGGAGGGCCGTGGCATCGGCCTCATCAACAAACTGCGGGCCTACGCCCTCCAAGACACCGGCATGGACACCCTGGATGCCAACCTGGCCCTTGGATTCGCCGGAGACCTACGGGAATATTACATCGGCGCGCAGATCCTTCGGGACCTAGGGGCCAAGACCCTGAGGTTACTGACCAACAACCCCGACAAGGTCTACCAGCTCTCCGACTTCGGGATGTCCATCAAGGAGCGACTCCCCATCCAGATGGCCGCCACCGCCCACGATATCTTCTACCTCCAGACCAAGCAGAAGAAAATGGGCCACATCCTGGACTACTGATTGAGACCGGCTCCTTGCAGAGCACTCTACTTCACATCACAAAGGAGGAACACCCCTATGAAAACTTTCGAAGGAAACCTGATTGCCAACAACATGAATGTAGGCATCGTCGCTGCCCGCTTCAACGAATTCATCACGTCCAAACTCCTGAGCGGTGCTCTGGATGGACTACTCCGCCATGGGGTCAGCCAAGAAGACATCGAGGTTGCCTGGGTCCCCGGCGCCTTTGAGATCCCCCTTATCGCTGGCAAGATGGCCAAGAGCGGCAAGTACGATGCCGTCATCTGCCTGGGGTCTGTCATCCGGGGCAGCACCAGCCACTACGATCTGGTGTGCAACGAAGTGGCCAAGGGCATCGCCCAGGTCTCGCTCCAGAGCGACATCCCCGTGATGTTCGGCGTGGTCACCACCGACACCATTGAGCAGGCCATCGAACGGGCCGGGACCAAGGTCGGCAACAAGGGCTACGACTGCGCCCTGGGTGCCGTGGAGATGGTCAACCTAATCCACAAGATTGAAACCTGATTGTCACCAGGACAAATACATCGGCGAGGCCATTCCGGACCCCGCCGATGTATTTGTCCTTTTATTCCTGGGCAGCTATCTTTTCCGCCAGGTCGGTGAGATACACCCACCGATCCATCTTTTCCTCCAACTGTGCGCTCAGCCGGGTCTGCTGGTCGGACATCTCCTGCAGCTTGATAAAGTCACTGCCAACAGCGGACATCTCCTCTTCCAGTCGGGCCAGTGCTTCCTCCAGAGCGCCGATGTCCCCCTCGATGGTGTCGAACTCGTGCTGCTCCTTAAAGGTAAACTTTAGTTTTTTCTGTCGGGCGGGCCGCTCCTGTCTCGCCGTTTTTTCCCGCTTCTCTGCCTTTTCTGCCGCCCGTTCTTCCTGAGTGCGCTTCTCCAGGTACTCGGAGTAGTTCCCCACAAAGCGGCGGATGATTCCTCTCTCCCCCACTTCAAAGATCTGGTCTGCCATCTTGTCCAGGAAATACCGGTCATGAGACACTGCGATGACTGCCCCTGGAAAGGACTCCAGATACTCTTCCAGGATGGCTAGGGTCGTCACATCCAAGTCGTTGGTTGGCTCGTCCAGCAGGAGGATGTTTGGGGCCTCCATGAGAACGGACAGCAGGTAGAGGCGGCGCCGCTCGCCGCCAGAGAGTTTGCCGATGGGCTGGCCCTGGAGCTGGGTAGGGAACAGAAACCGCTCCATCATCTGGGTGGCAGAGAACTTTCCCTCCCTGGTCTTCACCTCTCCGGCAATCTCGTGGATGAAGTCATAGACCCTCTGGTCCGGATCCAGTTCCCGCCCCTCCTGGGAGAAGTACCCGATGCGGACAGTCTCCCCCCGGTCGACCATACCGCTATCAGGGGAACACTTTCCAGCAATGATGTCAAGAAGAGTGGATTTCCCCGCGCCATTGCGGCCTACGACGCCCACTCGGTCATCCCTGGCCACGCCGTAGGAGAACCGGTCCAGAACGACCTTCTCCCCAAAAGCCTTAGACACATCCTTCAGTTCCACCGTCTTCCGTCCCAGGCGGCTGGACAGTGTCGCCATCTGAACGGACCCGCCCGTCTCCGGTCCGGTCTGGGCCTTCAATTCTTCGTACCGGGCGATGCGGTCCTTGTTCTTGGTCCGTCGGGCCTGGGCACCCCGCATGATCCACTGGTATTCCACCCGGAGGATAGACTCCCTCTTCCGCTGGGCGGCCTGCTCCATCTCCTCCTGCTGGGTCTTCAGTTCCAAGTATCTGGAGTAGTTGGCCTCGTAGTGACGTATCTGGCAGCGGGAGAGTTCGGTGATCCGGTTGGACACTCTCTCCAAGAAATACCGGTCATGGGTGACCATAATCAGGCCCCCGGTAAACTTCTGCAGGTGGCCCTCCAGCCAGAGGACCATGTCACTGTCTAGATGATTGGTGGGCTCGTCCAAGATGAGGATATCCGCCGGGTGGAGCAGGACGGCAGCCAGTGCCACCCGCTTCCGCTGCCCACCGGAGAGGGACCCCACCTTCTTATCAAAATCAGTGATGCCCAGTCGGGTCAACATGGTCTTGGCCTCGTACTCCATGAGCGCCCGGACATCTGGAGAGAAGTCCAGAAACACCTGCTCCAGTACTGTAGCCTCCTCCGCCATCTTGGGCGTCTGGCTCAGAAAGCTCACCTGGACATTGGGATCCAGGGTAACCTTGCCCTCGTCAGGGACCTGTTCTCCTGCCAGAATACGCAGGAAGCTACTTTTTCCGGTCCCGTTAATGCCGATAATTCCGATTTTGTCCCCCTCATTCAGATAGAGGGTCACATCGTCCAACAGCTGTTTCAGGCCAAAGTTCAGGGATATATGTTCCGCAGTCAAGAGCATAGTGGGGTTCTCCTTTGGTAGTTCCTCAATTGGCAGGATTTTCTTACCCTGGACAATCTCGCATTCTTCTTATATGATAAAGGGGTATGCAAAAAAAAGCAAGGAGAGATACAGATGGAATGGCTCTTTCTGGGTTGCTTCTGCGCCCTGCTCCTGGCCAGCATGGTCCTGAAATTCCATATTCTCTACGCCCTCCTGGGAGGCTATTTACTCTTCTTCCTCTACGGGCTCCTACAGAAGCACTCGCCGGCAGCCCTGCTGAAGATGTCTGCTCAGGGCATCCGCACAGTAAGGAACATTCTGTTTCTCTTCCTGCTTATCGGCATGACCACCAGCCTTTGGCGCGGCTCCGGCACCATCGCCTATCTCATCTGCCGGTCAGCGGAGTTCATTTCCCCGACCGTCTTCCCTCTGCTATCCTTCCTGCTGTGCTCGGGAATGTCTTTTCTCACTGGGACCTCCTTCGGCACCGCCGCCACCGTTGGTGCCATCTGCATGGCCATGGCCAACACCATGGGACTGAGCCCTACCCTCTCCGGCGGTGCCATCCTGGCAGGGTCCTTCTTTGGGGATCGGTGCTCCCCCATGTCCACCAGCGCCCTGCTGGTCTCCGCCCTGACAGAGACCGATCTCTACCGCAACCTGAAGCGGATGATGACCTCGGCTGCCGTTCCTTTGGCCATCACCTGCCTCATCTACTTGGCGGCCGGGTTTGCAGTTGGGGATGGGGCCTTTTCCCAGGATGTGCTGGCCCCATTTTCCCAGGGCTTTTCGCTCCATTGGATCACCGTCCTGCCTGCGGTAGTTATCGTCCTTCTCTCTCTGTTTAAATGCAAGGTCAAGCTCACTATGGGATTGAGTATTTTGGTGAGTGGCGTCCTGTGTGTAACCCTTCAGGGTATGTCTCCGGGAGACCTGGTGCAAACCGCCCTCACAGGCTACACCTCCTCCCTGCCTGCCCTGAATGCCCTGTTGGCTGGGGGCGGCCTCGTTTCCATGGTGAAACCCTTCTGTATCGTGTGCATCTCCTCTACCTTCTCCGGCCTCTTTGAGGGCACCGGTCTGCTTGACGGCATGAAGGCCTCCACCTACCGACTGGGGGAGCGTGTCACCGCCTTTGGGAGTCTGCTGGCAGTATCCATCCTCACCTGCTTAATCGCCTGCAACCAGACCCTGGCTATCATGCTTTCCCACACTCTCTGCAAGGATAGCCAGAATTCCCAAGACCTGGCCATCGGCCTGGAAAATACCGCTGTGGTCATCGCCCCCCTCATCCCCTGGTCCATTGCCGGTGCGGTCCCTCTGGCCTCTTTGAACGCCCCCACCTCAGCTATTCTGGCCGCCTGCTATCTCTACCTCATCCCCCTCTGGAATCTGGCAGTACACTTTTCCAGAAAATCAAAACCACCGGTTGAACCGGTGGCTTGACCAGGCCCTATAAGGGCCTATCTCCTGTGGTTGCCCCCTTAAGGGGGCAGCGAAT
>JABUSR010000046.1 GCA_021442645.1 Ruminiclostridium sp. | reverse complement strand
TAGATGCTTCAAAAGCGCTGATTAAAAATGTCTATTTTTAATCAGCTTTGAGTATCAGAGGAGGTCCGGCTCCATTTCGGCCCGGAGCTGGGCCAGATCCGGCCGCTTGCGGGGCGTTTCCGTGGGGGAGATGGCCCGAATGACCCGAGCGGGTACGCCGCCCACCAGGGTGTTGGGGGGGACGTCCCGGGTGACGACCGAACCGGCAGCAACGATGGAACCGTCTCCAATGTGGACCCCGGGGACCACGGTGACACTGGAGGCAAGCCAGACATTATTCCCGATGACAATGGGGGCGGGGTAGGTGGTCCGTCGGTTTTCCGGGTCAAAATCGTGGTTCAGGGTGGTGAGGACAACATTGTTGCCCAGAAAGGTGCCGTTGCCGATGGTGATGCCACCCTGGTCCAGGAAGTGGCAGCCGGTGTTGATGAAGACGCCCTTGCCCACGGTGATATTTTTGCCGCAGTTGGTATAGAAGGGAGGAAAGAGACGGAAACTCCTGTGGACGGGTTTGCCGATGATCCGGGAGAAGATATCCCGGACTTCCTCCTGGCTGTGGTACTGGCTGTTGAGCTGGAAGGTGAGACGCATACTCTCCTCACTGATTTCACGCATGAAGTGGTGCAGGTTGCTGTCGCCGGTGATAGGCTCGCCGCGGTTCATGCGGTCCAAGTATTCCTTCAGATCCATAAGATGACCTCCTTCTGTTAAGACGGGTGGAAGGTGGGGAAAGGGGACCTGTGCGGTACGGGCTTATCCGAGGGTATCCGGCCCAAAGCCGCAGGGGAGGAGCTGGCGTAAGGTGTATTTGACGAACTGATGGTCTTTGTTGGCGACCAGGACCTCCAGGTCGGGGGAAAACTCATAGAGCATCTGTCGGCAGGAGCCGCAGGGCCAGCAGTAGTCGGGGCTATTGCCCACCACGGCCAGGCGGCGGAAGGACCGACAGCCCTCGCTGATGGCTTTCACCAGGGCGGTGCGCTCGGCGCAGATGCAGGAGCCGTAGGCGGCATTTTCCACATTGCAGCCGGTGTAGACGACGCCGTCTGCACCCTCCAGGGCGGCCCCTACCGGGAAATTGGAATAGGGGGCATAGGATCTGGAGAGCATGGTAAAGGCCAGGTCCACCAGTGCCTGATCGGTCATAGGAACTCACTTCCTTTCAGAAAGACGGGGGATGGGTGAAACCCGGGCGTTACTGGATATGCACATGGCTGTTGATATGGTCGGCACAGTAGCAGTAGTAGCCGTTGCACCGAGAGCAGTACCGGAACTCCATCTGGGGAGCGGACACATCTGTCTTGCCGCAGACTGCACACCGATGGAGGTAGTTTTCCTTGGTTTTGGTCTTGGTTTTGCTGTCACGGAAGTTCACGACCTTGGGGCCTGAGCGGGTCTGGGCCTTCCACTGGGCTTTGCGCTTCACACCGGAGAACATGTTGCCGATGTCCGCGGCGAAGAAGAGCAGATAGTTCAGGACAGCCACGATGGGGATGAGGGCCAGCAGGAGGTGGCCGGTGAGCAGATACTGGACCACTGCGATGGCGAAGTAGGCCGCATCAATCCAGGCCAGCCACTTGGCCTTCACCGGGAGGATGAAGAAGAGCAGGAACTGCAGATCGGGGTACAGGGTGGCGAAGGCAAAGAACATGGACATGTTCACATAGTACATGGAGGCCCCGCCGACCAGGAAACCGATGAGGATATTCAACAGAATGCCAAAGAGGTAGAAAATGGTGAATTTATTTGAGCCCCACTCCCGTTCCAGGGAGGAGCCGATGAAGTAGTAGAAGTAGAGGGTGATGGCAAAAAAGAAAATTCCCTGCCCGCTGTACGGAACGAAAATGAAAGTGACCAGGCGCCAGATCTGGCCGGAGAGAATGGCAGACGCATTAAAGCTGAACAGACTCGAACCCATGGCCCCACCGCTGACACTGAACATATCCAGCAGGTAGACCAGGACATTGCCGATGACGATGTACCGCATGAGACCGGGAATGCCCAGGCGGGGGTGTTTGGCACAGAAGCGATCCAGCCACTGTTGCATGGCACGCAAAAGGCATGACCTCCTTAAATTGAAAAAGTATTTGGTACTTCTATTTTACCCGCTTTGGGCCGGGAAGTCTACATGAAACTGTGAACATTTCCAATTCTTTGGTTTTTCAAAGGATGCAGAAAATTTTTCTTGCCTTTTTGAAAGAAACGCCGTATAATCTATAAAAATAAATAAAGAGCGCATTATCAAGAGTGGGTGAGAGAGTTAGCTCCATGACCCCACACCAACCTGCCCGGGAGGCAAGGTGGTTCGGCTAACAGCGATAAGGGAGCGCCGCGGTTTGCGACAGAGCTTCCTTGTGGAGCTCTTTTTTGCTGTGTGAACTGAAGAGAGTACAGGGGGAAAACAACTGTGAGCATTGTTAAAGATATGTCTCTGGCCGAGTCCGGCCGAAGAAAGATCGACTGGGTGCGGGATTTTATGCCTGCCCTGTCTCAGATCGAGGCCCGGTTTGAGAAGGAGAAGCCCTTTGCCGGGCTCCGGATGGCGGTGTCTGTCCACCTGGAGGCCAAGACGGCCAACCTGGGTTATGTTCTCTCCAAAGGGGGAGCGGAGGTCTATCTGACGGGTTCCAACCCGCTGTCCACTCAGGACGATGTGGCCGCCGGGCTGGCCTCTCTGGGAATCGAGACTTTCGGCATTTACGGTGCAACCCCTGAGGAGTATGAGAGCCACCTGATTGAGACACTGAAGTGCCATCCCCATATCGTGATTGACGATGGTGGGGACCTGATCGAACTGCTGGGCGGCAAGTGCAGCGAGTATGGCGACTGCCTGCTGGGCGGCTGCGAGGAGACCACCACCGGTATCCTCCGCCTGAAGGCACGGGAGAAAGCGGGCATTCTGCCCTGCCCCATGATGGCCGTCAACGACGCCAAGGCCAAGCACTACTACGATAACAAGTACGGCACAGGGCAGTCCGCCTGGGATGGCATCATGCACACCACCAACCTGGTGGTGGCCGGCAAGACTGTGGTGGTGGCCGGGTATGGCTGGTGCGGCAAGGGCGTGGCCATGCGGGCCGCCGGCATGGGGGCCAATGTCATCGTCACGGAAATCGACCCCTTCAAGGCACTGGACGCCACTATGAACGGGTTCCGGGTGATGACGATGGACGACGCGGCGCCCCTGGGGGATGTCTTCGTCACAGTTACCGGCTGTAAGGATGTCATTACATCCCGCCATTTTGAAAAGATGAAGGACAACGTGCTGCTGGCCAACGCAGGCCACTTCGATTGTGAGGTGGCGGTGGCCGAGCTGCGGGCTATGTCTGTGGCGCAGAAGCTCCGCCGGGAGAATATCGTCGGCTACACCCTGTCCAACGGCCGTACTTTGAACGTCCTGGCAGAGGGGCGCCTGGTGAATCTGGCCGCCGGGAACGGACATCCTGCTGAAATCATGGATATGTCCTTCGCCGTCCAGGCCCTGGCTGCTGAGTGGCTTACCAGGCAGAGCGACCTGGAGAAGAAAGTATATGCCATCCCGGCGTCTATTGACGACGAAATTGGGCGGGCTAAGCTGGCAGCCCGGGGGCTGTCAATTGACACTCTGACCCCGGATCAGGAGGCCTACCTGAACAGCTGGTCGGTGTGAGCGGGCCGACCCACTTATCTGAAAACGACTAACCCATAGGAGGATACTAATATGAGCCATCGTTTTTTTACCTCTGAGTCTGTAACAGAGGGGCATCCTGATAAAATCTGCGACCAGATTTCTGACGCTGTTCTGGACGCTATCCTGAAGGAGGATCCCACCGGCCGCGTGGCCTGTGAGACCACTGCCTCCACCGGCCTCATCCACATCATGGGCGAGATCAGCACCAGCTGCTATGTGGATATCCCGAAGATTGCCCGCCAGGTGGTCCGGGAAATCGGCTACGACCGAGCCAAGTACGGATTCGACTGTGATACCTGCGGAATCATCACCAACATCGACGAGCAGAGCGCAGACATTGCCCTGGGCGTGGATAAGTCCCTGGAAGCCAAAGAGGGCGGAGACACCCAGCTGGACAACGGGGCCGGAGACCAGGGTATGATGTTTGGCTACGCCTGCGACGAGACGCCCGAGCTGATGCCCCTGGCAATCTCTCTGTCCCATAAAATGGCCAAGCGACTGGCCGAGGTGCGGAAGACCGGCGCTGCAGATTACCTGCGGCCGGATGGAAAGACGCAGGTCACTGTGGAGTACGACGAGAATCAGGTCCCCGTCCGGGTGGACACGGTGGTCCTCTCCACACAGCACAGCCCTGAGGTATCTCTGGAGCAGATCCGCCGGGACATGATTGAACTGGTCATCCGGCCTACCGTCCCTGCGCAGCTTATGGATGAAAATACGAAAATCTATGTGAATCCCACCGGCCGTTTCGTCATCGGCGGTCCCCAGGGAGACACCGGTCTCACCGGCCGTAAAATCATCGTGGACACCTACGGCGGCGCAGCCCCCCACGGCGGCGGCGCCTTCTCCGGTAAGGATCCCACCAAGGTGGACCGCTCCGCTGCCTATGCTGCCCGCTGGGTGGCCAAGACGGTGGTGGCTGCCGGCCTGGCTAAGCGGTGCCAGATCCAGCTGGCTTACGCCATCGGTGTGGCCCAGCCCGTTTCCATCCTGGTGGAGACCTTCGGCACCGGCATGGTTGCTGACGAGGTGCTGGAGGAGGCCGTCCGAAAGACATTTGACCTGCGTCCCACTGCCATTATCCGGGACCTGGATCTGCAGAGACCCATCTACCGTGACCTGGCAGCCTATGGCCACATGGGCCGCGAGGATCTGGGTGTGCTGTGGGAGAAGACCGACCGGGCAGAGCAGCTGAAGGCGGCCTGTCGATAAGGCGAGACGAAAAAGAGACGAACGAAAAAAGAAAGAACGAAAAAACAGAGAAACCTTGAAAAGGAGGGTTCGACATGCCTGAAATTTCGGTAATCGTACCCGTGTATCGGGCCGAAGCCTTTTTGCGAAAATGCACAGAATCTGTTTTGAGCCAGACTTTTACGGACCTGGAGCTGATCCTTGTGGAGGACGGATCTCCGGACAAGAGCGGTGAGCTCTGTGACGCCATCGCCGCAGAGGATTCCCGGGTCCGGGTAATCCATAAGGAGAACGGGGGCGTCAGCTCTGCCAGAAACCTGGGGATGGAGCAGGCCCGGGGCAATTACATCGCCTTTGCGGATGCTGACGACTGGCTTCCCCCGGATGGGCTGGCTCTTATGTACGACGCCCTGGTGAAAAACGGAGCGGACACCGCCGGTGGCTCCCACAATAAGGTAGAGCTCAACGGCCGCAGTGATCCGGAGCCGGGGGCCATGCCCGCAGGTGTTTACGGGCCGGAGGAAATCCGGGCCGGGATCACAGACCGGTTAATGGGGGAGCGCATGGGGAAACCCGGTGAGGTCCTCAATGGCTTTATCTGGCGGTTCCTGTTTTCCAGAACCGTCATTGCGGAAAACCACATCACCTTTGCCGGGGCCTACCTGGAGGACGAGCTCTTCTTGCTGGAATATTTCTGCCATGCAAAGAAGTTGGCCATGATCAGTCAGCCGGTGTATTACTACCTCCAGAACCCTGTGTCCGTCACCCGGCGGTACCTGCCGGATTACATGGATACGTTTGACGCCTTCATGGCGGCCAAGGCCGCCCTGGCTAATCGGTTCGGCCTGGGAGAAAATCTGCCCCAGTGGAAGGAGAACTCCAACTGGTCCGGGCTGCTTATCGCCATCGGCAACGAGTTTGCCCCCAGCAACCCGGCTCCGCTGTCCCAAAAGCGGCAGAAGGTCAAAGAACTGTGTGCCCGGCCCGACATGGCAGAGGCCATTCAGGCCATTCACCCACAAGGACTGGGGAAAAACAAACAGATGGTGGCCGACCTGGTGTGCAAGCGTCGGTTTTTTATCCTCTCCATCCTGTACTGGTACAAGAACCGCAATCGCTGACGGTCTGACCCGGCTCGATTATCCTCTGAGAGAAAGGAGTGATCACCTGTGGAAACAGTAAACAGCAGTGTCATCTGCCGGCTTCTCGTCCCCCTCTGGCGTCAGTTGGTGGTCTGGTATGACCACAGTCTTCTGGCTGCCCTGATTCGGGGCGTGGCCGCTGGAATCAGAAACTGGTTCGCAGGCAGTGGGATTGCCCGATTTGTAGCCCGGGAGGGGGTTCTCTCCCGGTCGTGGGAGAGCAGCCTCCTCTGCCGGGCCCTCAGCTTTCTTTTGAATATTCCCACAAAGATACTGCAGTGGATCTACCAGAAGGGCAAGGCCGCCTTTGAGGGCAGCTTCTTTGCACAGCTTGCCTTCAGTGCCCTGGAGAACCTGCCCCTTCTGGTGGGCTGGATTATGCTGCTCTTCCTGGTGATCCCTTACGAGCAGTGGAGCAACGGCTACAGTTTCCTGGGCTTTGTCTTCTGTTTCGCCCTGGCGATTTTTGCCGGGATGCGGAATAAGGATTGGAAGTTGGATATAGCCGCTTTGGGCCCCTGGTTGGTGGCCTTCGGCGGGGCGGTGATCCTGGCCTGGCCTCTGTCAGCCTATCCGGACCTGTCCTATCGTTTCCTGAAATACTACGGGGCCTGTATGCTCTGCGTGATTGTTATCGTGAGTACTGTGGAGCGGCGGGAGCACCTGATGCGTCTGGCGGGAATGTCTTCCCTGGCGCTCATTGTCATGTCCGGTTACGGCTTTTATCAGCGGCTGAGCGGCATTGAGGTGAATCCCTCCTATGTGGATGTGACCCTGGACCTGAACAAGAATATGCCGGGCCGAGTCTTTTCCTTCTTTGAAAACCCCAACGCTTTCGGAGAGGTCCTGCTCCTGCTGATTCCGGTAGCCGTTGCCCTGATGCTGGGCAGCCGAGGCTGGGGCGGCCGGTTCCTGGGTTTCTTCTCTGCAGCTGTGGGCTGCGTGGCCCTAATCATGACCTATTCCCGGGCCGGGTGGATTGGCCTGTTCTTTGCGGTGGCCCTTTTCGTGCTGCTGTGGAACCGAAAGCTGATCCCCGCCTGTATTCTGGTGGTCTTTGCGGCCATTCCCTTCCTGCCGGAAAGCATATTCAACCGCATCCTGACCATCTTCGACTCTTCGGACAGCTCCACCAGCAGCCGGTTCCCCCTGTACTATGCTGCAGGTGAGTTCCTGTCCCAGCGTCCCGTTCTGGGGGCCGGTCTGGGCTCCGATGCTGTCCGTCAGGCCATTAATGACCTGAACCTCTTCCACGGCCACGATAAGTTTGTCCACTGTCATAACATCTACCTGCAGGTCTGGTGCGAAACCGGCCTGCTGGGTGTGCTGACGTTTGTGGGCAGCATCTTCTGGACATTCAAGAAGGGGGCCAAGGCCGTGCTGGCTGCAGCGGGTGATCCCGCTGTGCGCATGGTCGTCATCGGCAGCATCACGGCCCTGATGGGCACCATGCTCTGCGGCATGGCAGACTATATTTGGAACTACCCCCGGGTCATGCTGATCTTCTGGTTCGTCTGCGCCCTGGCTCTGGCCGGGATCCGTCTGGCGGCTCGGGGTGAGATGAAAGAAACAGAACCCTGCACTGACCTTGAGGAGGACCCCCAATGAAACTGAGCAACCTTTGGCAAGAAAAAAATGTGACCCTGTCCTTTGAGGCATTTCCCCCAAAACGGGACAGTGACTTTGATTATGTGCGGTTTGCCGTGGAGCAGATCGCCGAGCTGAAGCCCGACTTTATGAGCGTGACCTACGGGGCCGGGGGCGGCACCTCGGCATATACCGCAGAAATCGCCCGAATCGTCCAGGCCGGCCATGGCGTGCCTGCCCTGGCCCACCTGACCTGCGTGTCTTCCACGCGGGACAGGATTCACCAGGAACTGAAACACCTGCAGGATGCCGGGGTGGAGAATATCCTGGCTCTGCGGGGAGATTATCCCGATGGCTACGACCCCACCGCCCCCCGCGACTTCCGCTATGCCGCCGACCTGATCCGGGAGATTCGGGAATATGGTGGGTTCTGCATCGGCGCGGCCTGCTATCCCGAGGGACATGTGGAGAGCCACAGCCAGGAGGAGGATCTCATCCACCTGAAGGAAAAGGTGGACTGCGGGGTCGACTTCCTCACCACACAGATGTTTTTTGACAACAGTGCCCTGTACAGTTTTCTGTTCCGGGCTCAGCGGATGGGCATCGATCTGCCCATTCTGGCCGGCATCATGCCGGTGACCAACGCCACCCAGATGACCCGCATCCTGTCTCTGTCGGGGACCACCCTGCCCACACGGTTCCGGATGATCCTGGACAAGTTTCGTGACCGCCCCGACGCCATGAAGCAGGCAGGTATCGTCTATGCGGCAGAGCAGATTGTGGACCTGGTGGCCAACGGCGTCCGGGGTATCCATGTGTATACTATGAACAAGCCTGACGTAGCGGCAAAGCTGCGGGACAGCCTTTCTCAGGTGCTGGATCGATGACTGGTTTGGACCGACGGGAAATCGGCCGCTACCTGGGTTATCAGGGCGCTGACCTGCCACCGGACGTGGCAGAATATGCTGACGGTTGCTGTGAGGAACTGGAGCGGACAGCGGTTCCCCGGGTCACCGGGCGGCGGCTTTCCCTTGCTTTGCTCACCCGGGACAGCAGGGACCTGACCCACCATCTGCGGCACTGTGAGGAGGGCTTCCTCTATGCGGTGACCCTGGGGGCAGAGACTGACCGACTCCTTCGCCGGTGGGCTGCCCAGTCTATGGCCAGAGCGGCTGTGGGACAGGCGGTTTGCGCTGCCTGGCTGGACCAACTCTGCGCGGACTACTGCCGGGATATTCAGAAGAGCCTTGGACCCGATGCCTATCTGACCCCGTCCTTCAGCCCCGGTTACGGGGACTGGGCACTGTCTGCTCAGCGGCAGGTGCTGGACCTACTGGAGGCACACAAACGGATTGGCCTGGCCCTCACTTCTGCCGGAATGCTGGTGCCGGAGAAGTCCATCACCGCTGTGGTGGGAATCAGTGACCGGGAGGAGGAGCTCTGCGGCCAGAAATGTATGCGATGCAAAAAAAGTGACTGCCCCTTCCGGGCAGGAGAAGCAATATCAGATGACTGAAAGGGGCAATGTTCCATGAAAAGCATTCTGGAAGCCATTCGAGAGCGCCGACTGTATCTGGACGGCGGCATGGGGAGCATGCTCCAGGCCGCAGGTATGCCGGAGGGAATCCTCCCGGACGTGTGGGGAATGCGGAATCCCGAGGTGGTCCGGGGCATTCATCGGCAGTACCTGGAGGCAGGCAGCCGCCTGATTACTGCCAATACCTTCGGCACGACACCGCACAAGGTGGCCGCCTATGGGGTCACCTGCGAGGAGGTCGTTATGGCTGCTGTGGGTAATATTCGGGCAGCCATGGAGGAAACAGGCGTCACTGACGCTTATGTGATGATGGATATCGGCCCTACGGGCAAGCTGCTCAAGCCCTACGGAGACCTGGATTTTGAGGATGCTGTGTCCCTCTTTGCCGAGCCCATCCGGGCTGCACAGAAGGCCGGCGCAGATGCTATCCTCATTGAGACAATGAGCGACCTCTATGAGATGAAGGCCGCTGTGGTGGCAGCCAAGGAGAACTGTGACCTGCCCATCTTTGCCAGCCTGATCTTTGACAGCACCGGCAAACTACTCACCGGCGGATCCCCCCGGGCAGCTGTGGCCCTCCTGGAGGGCCTGGGCGTGGATGTCTTCGGAATAAACTGCGGTTTGGGCCCTGAAGAGATGGCTTCTGTTTTCTCATCTTTTTGGGCGGACGCCTCTACCCCGCTGCTCCTGCAGCCAAATGCCGGCCTGCCCCGGAGCGAGGGCGGCAAGGCAGTTTACGACGTGGGCCCCGAGGAATACGCCCGGGAAATGCTCCCCCTGGCCCCCATGGCTACAGTGATGGGTGGCTGCTGCGGAACGACCCCTGCCCACCTGAAGGCTCTCATCGACGCCACCCGGGATATTCCCCTGCCAGAGGTTACCCAAAAGGACGTGTGTTTCATCTCCTCTTACTGCCAGACAGTGGCGCTGGACGGAAAGACCCCTGTAATCATCGGCGAGCGGATCAACCCCACCGGGAAGAAGAAGCTCCAGGCCGCCTTGCGGGAGGGAGACATCGGCTATGTGCTCAATGAGGCACTTGCCCAGGAGGAGGCAGGCTCCCACATTCTGGATGTGAATGTGGGTCTGCCCGGTTTGGACGAGCCTGCCGTCCTTACCCGGACTATGGAGGCCATCCAGGAGATCACTGCCCAGCCCCTGCAGTTGGATACCGCCAACCCCGAAGCGATGGAGCGGGCGCTCCGTCGGTATAACGGCAAGGCACTGGTGAACTCTGTCAACGGTAAGGAGGAGAGCCTGGATGCCATCCTGCCCCTGGTAAAAAAATACGGCGGCGGTCTGGTCTGCCTGACCCTGGACGACGACGGTATCCCTGAGACGGTAGAAGGCCGTGCGGCCATCGCCGAAAAGATCATTGCGCGGGCGGAAGCCCTGGGGATCCCCCGCCGGGAGCTGCTGGTGGACGGCCTGACCATGCCGGTGAGCGCCGGCAGTGAGAACGCCAAGGTGACCCTGGGGACCCTGCGGGCCGCCAAGGAAATGGGAGTCAAGACGGCCCTGGGTGTGTCTAACGTGTCCTTCGGCCTGCCCAAGCGGGAACTGCTGAACCAGGCCTTTTTCACCATGGCACTCCAGAACGGTCTGGACGGCGCCATTATCAACCCAAAGAGCCAGCCCATGATGGGAGCCTACCGAGCCTACTGCGCTCTGCAGGGCTTGGACGAGCAGTGCCAGGACTATATGGAGGCCTTCCGAGATGAGGCTCCTGCAGCGCCTGCCCCTGCGGCTTCTGCCGGAGAGATTACGCTCCGCCAGGCCGTTTGCAAGGGGCTGAAAGAGGCGGCTTCTGCCCAGGCTAAGGCCCAGGCAGAGTCCGGCAGGGAGATCCTGGACATTATCAATGAGTCCCTGGTCCCTGCTCTGGACGAGGTGGGCAAGGGCTTTGAGAAGGGAACCCTTTTCCTGCCCCAGCTCCTTATGAGTGCCGAAGCAGCAAAAGAGGCCTTCCAGGTTTTGAAGGACTATCTGCCTGCAGCGGAGAGCAGCGGGGAGCCCCAGATCATCCTGGCCACCGTGAAGGGAGACATCCACGACATCGGCAAGAACATCGTAAAAGTTTTGTTGGAGAGCTACCGCTTCCGGGTCCTGGACCTGGGGAAGGATGTGGCACCCGAGACCATCGTGGAGACCGCCCGGGAGAAGAAGATACCCATGGTGGGCCTGTCTGCTCTCATGACCACCACGGCTCCCTATATGGAGGAGACCATCCGCCAGCTGAGAGCCGCCGGACTTACCTGCAAGGTTACCGTGGGCGGTGCGGTCATTACCCAGGACTACGCCGACAGCATCGGGGCCGATCACTATTCTCCCGATGCCATGGAGAGCGTGCACTATGCACAGGCCGTCATAGGGGAGTGATGGACTACGCCAAAATCTTGCGTTTCTGGTAAAAAGGAAAAGTTTCGTTAAATTTTTCCGTTGAAATAATTGACAGTAAAACTATCTGGTGATACTATACAATCACGCAAGCGACCGGCCCCCGGTCCTTGCGTGATTTTTCAGAGAGGACAGTGTAAGTCAATGAAAACGAACAAAAGTGTCGGGCTCATGATCGTCTTCCTGCTCATCACCGTTGCGATGGCAGTGGCCTTCTTCCCGGCAGTCAACCACAATGTTGCGGAGGGGATGTCCTCCATCACCGCCATTGACCTGGAAAGCCTTGACGGTGTAACGCAAACCATTTTCGATTCCATCACCTACGCAAAATCCATCCACATCCTGGCCATGCTCCTGCTGGGCTTCGGTTTCCTGATGACCTTCCTGCGGGGACATGAGTTCACCTCCCTCACTGCCACCTTCCTGGCTGTGAGTATCTCCATCCCCGTTTACATGCTGGTGAAGAGCTTCCTGCCCGGGGAGTATGAGGTCATGCACATCGGCGGCTTCCTCTTTGCCGAGTTTGCTGCAGCATCCCTGCTCATCTGCATGGGCGCCGTGTTGGGCCGGCTGCAGATGAACCAGTATTTCGTGCTGGGCATCCTGTTCACCATTGCCTATATCTTTAACGAGTGGCTGCTGCTGGAGAGCGGTATCTTTACCGGCTTCCTGGATACCGGCGGCTCCGTGGCTATCCACGCATTCGGCGCATATTTTGGCCTGGGCGTCATCGCCACCACAGACAAGAAGTTCGACGGTAAGCCCGCACCCCAGGTCAACAAAATCAGCAATGAGTTCTGCCTGCTGGGCAGCATGGTGCTGTGGGTCTTCTGGCCCTCCTTCACCAGCTCCGTGGTGTCTCCTGAACTGGGCTACTCTACCGTACTGAACACCATTCTGGCCCTGTGCGGATCCACTATTGCTACCTTTATCTTCAGCAGACTTATCCGCGGTAAGGTCGAGATTGAGGATATCGCCAACGCAGCCCTGGCAGGCGGCGTGGCAATCGGCTCCACCTGCTCCACCGCAAATCCCGGTTTTGCTATGGTCATCGGTATTTGCGCCGGTGTTCTGAGCACTCTGGGCTTTGCTGTTATCGCACCCAAGGTCTGCAAGCTGATTCGGGGCACCGATACCTGCGGTGTTCACAACCTCCACGGTATGCCTGGCCTGCTGGGCGGCCTGTTCGCTATTGCTGTCACCGGCAACGTGGGCGTTCAGCTGGGGGCCATTGTGGCTACTGTCGTTGTGGGCCTGGTCTTGGGCCGCATCTGCGGCGCTATCCTGGGCCTCTTTGGCACCAAGGAAGACACCTACGGCGATGAAGACGACTTCATCCTGGAAGAAGAATAAGCAATCTTATCACAATCAAGACCCCTGCTGCCGGAATACCGGCGGCAGGGGCCTTTTCTGTGTGCGGGAGAGATCAGGGACGGAAAAACCAGGTTGGGAACAATTCCCCGTTGCAAAACGAGTGGGGAATTGCTATAATAAAATGAATTATATTCTTTTATTATAAGGGGGAGAGCGTCTTGCGGCTGAAATCACTGGAACTTCAGGGCTTTAAGTCCTTTCCGGATAAGACGGTGCTCTCTTTTGATTATCCCCTTACCGCCATCGTGGGGCCCAACGGAAGCGGCAAGTCTAACCTGTCCGATGCTGTCCGATGGGTCCTGGGAGAGCAGTCTGCCCGACAGCTCCGGGGAGGCAAGATGGAGGATGTGATTTTTGGCGGAGCCCAGGGGCGGCAGCGCCAGGGCTTTGCGCAAGTCTCACTGGTTCTGGAAGACTGCGGCGAGCTTCTGCCCGACGGGGAGGAAGAGGTCACGGTCACCCGCCGGTGTTATCGGTCCGGCGAGAACGAGTACTATCTGAACCAGCGGCAGGTCCGTCTGCGCGACGTGAACGAGTTCTTTATGGATACCGGACTGGGGCAGGAGGGCTACGCCCTCATCGGCCAGGGCAAGATCGATGAGATCCTCTCGGCTAAGAGCACCCAGCGCCGGGAGATTTTTGAGGAGGCGGCTGGGATATCCCACTGCCGTCACCAAAAGGAAGAGACCCAGCGAAAGCTGGAACGTACGAGGGAGAACCTCCTGCGCATCGGCGATAAATTGGAGGAGCTGGAGCTCCAGCGGGGGCCGTTGAAGGCCCAGGCGGAGACCGCCCAAAAGTATCAGGAGCTGAAGACCGAGTTGCGGGCATTGGAGATTTCCCTGTGGATGGACCAGCTGGAGGAGCAGAGGGAGAAATCCGGCCAGCTCCGTCGGGACCACGAGGGTGCCATCCGTGACCTGGAGAGATGCACCAAAGAGACCGACCAACTGTACAGCCGGGCCGGGGAGACCCTCCTCCGACTCCACGAACTGGAGGCTGAAGGGGAGACTCTGAGGGCCCAACTCAGTGAAACAGAATCCGAGCTGCGTGCCGGACAGCAACGCACGGCGTTGCTGCAGGGGCGCATCCAACATAATCTGTCCAGTGCCCGCCATTTGCGGGAAGAGCTGGAAGAAAAGAGTGCTCGTCAGGCGGGAGTGGAGGCTGATATGAGCCTCCAACGGGAACGGCTGGCAGACCTGCAGGATCAGACCGAGAGCTGCCGTGCAGAACTGACACAGGCCCAAGAGAAAGCCGACCGAATCCTAGCCCAGCGCAGGGAAGCCCAGTGTAGCCGAGAGGAATCCATCCGCCAGGGACGAGAGGCTCTGGACAGATGCCGCCTGTTAGAAAAACAGGCGGAGGAGGCATGGGTGGCCCAGCGTATGGAGGAGAACGCGCTGACATCCCGAGTAAAACTCCTGGAGGATATGTCCCGGGTCTACGAGGGCTACACCAAGGGCGTGAAGACTGCCATGGAAGCAGCTCGGCGGGGGGGCCTGCACGGCGTGCTGGGCCCTGTGGGGCAAATCTTCCGGGTGCCTTCCCGGTATACCGTTGCATTGGAGACTGCCTTGGGCGGTGCCATGCAGAACCTCCTTGTGGAGGACGAGCAGGCAGGTAAGGCGGTTCTGGAGATGTTGAAGCGGCGGGACGGGGGACGGGTCACCTGTCTTCCGCTGACTGCTATGCGGCCGAACCTTTTGCGGGAAGAGGGGATTGAGAAGGAACCCGGCTTCCTGGCTGTGGCTGCCGATCTGGTAGACTGCGATGAGAAATGCCGCCCGGCAGTCCGGTCCCTTCTGGGGAGGACCGTGGTGGTGGACGAATTGGACCACGGCGTCCGTCTGGCCAAAGCCAGAAGCTATCGGTTCCCGGTGGTTACCCTGGACGGGGAGATTCTACGGCCCGGCGGGTCTATGACCGGTGGTTCCGTAAACCGCAAAGGGGGTATCCTCTCCCGAGCGGCTGAGGAGACTGAGACCCGGGAAAAGGCAAGCCAGGCCCGCAGAGACCTGCAGACCAGAGAACGGGAACTGGAACAGGCCAGGGGTGCCGCCCGGGCGGCAGCCGCCCAGCTGGAGGGTCTGCAGACAGGGGAGGTCGACCCTGTTTTACTTGAGACACAGACCCGACAGGAGCGAACGGTAGCCGAGTTGCGGGAGAAGCTGGCTGCCCTTCAGGCAGAACTTCGGGCCTTCGAGCCTCTGCTGGCCCAACTTACCAGCCAGCAGACTGCAGCCCTGGCAGACAAAGCCCGGCAGGAAGCCCTGCTGGAAGGATATGACCGAGAAAATGAGAGCCTTCAGCGTGAGATTGCCGGCTTAGAAACAGAGGAAAGTCGTTTGGCCGGAGAGAAGACCTCTTTGGAGAACCAACTGCGCCGATTTACTCAGGAAAAGCTCCGTATGGAGCAGGAGCGGACGCAGTTAGATCGACAGGCCAGAGAGAAAAACGAGCTCCAGCTCCGGCTTCAGCGGGAGTCCGCTGCTCTGGAGCAAAAATGCCTCCAGGCATCTATGGAGGAATCTCGCCTGCTGGACAAGCTGTGGGACACCTACGCAGTGACCCACCAGGGGGCGCAGTCGGAGCGTATCTCGCTGGAAAGCCGTGCCAAAGCAACCCGCCGGGTGGGACAGCTAAACGATGCCATCCGCACCCTTGGCCAGGTGAATCTGGGGGCGCTGGAGGAATTCCAGCGGGTGGAGGAGCGTTATACCTATCTGAACGACCAGAAGACCGACGTAGAGATTGCCCGGCAGGAGCTGGAAGGGGTCATCGACGGTATCACGGACGAGATGGAGGGAATCTTCCTGCGGGAGTTTGCCCGGATCCAGGAGGCGTTTGTCCAGACCTTTGCTGATCTTTTCGGCGGTGGTCAGGGAGCCCTGGTGCTGGAGGACGGGGAGGATCCCCTGAACTGCGGCATCGACATCCGCGTTCAGCCCCCGGGTAAGACGCTGCGGACGATCAGCCTGCTGTCCGGCGGCGAGCGGTCCCTGGTGGCGATTGCTCTGTACTTCGCCATTCTCAAGGTCCATCCCGCTCCTTTCTGCGTGGTGGACGAGATCGAGGCGGCGCTGGACGAGAGCAATGGGGCACGCTTCATCCGATACCTGCAGGACATGGGCAGGGAGACCCAGTTTATCTTTATTACCCACCGCCGGGATACCATGGAGGCCGCTGATTTGCTCTACGGTGTCACCATGGAGCGTCAGGGTGTCAGCAAGGTGCTGAAGCTGGATCTCAAGCAGGCGGAAGCCCTGCTGAACACAGATTAACAGGAGGAACACCCTATGGGACTGTTCGATAAAGTCAAAAAATTAAGCGTGTTTTCAGGGATATTCTCTGTGGACGAGGAGTTTTATGAGGAACTGGAAGAGAGCCTCATCCTCTCCGACATGGGAATGGACACGACCCTGGAGGCGGTGGAGGAACTCCGAAACCGAGCCAAGGAGCGGAAAATCAAGGACCCCGAAGAGGTGAAGGCCTGCCTGAGAGAGATCTTGGTGGAGATGCTGGATGTGGGCGAGGTAAGCCTAGATCTGTCCGGCAAGCCTGCTGTCATTCTGATGATCGGCGTCAATGGCGTAGGCAAGACCACAACCATCGGTAAGCTGGCTCATGCGCTGAAAAACGAGGGTAACCGGGTCCTGCTGGCCGCCGGGGACACA
This sequence comes from Ruminiclostridium sp., assembly GCA_021442645.1. Classification (GTDB taxonomy): domain Bacteria; phylum Bacillota; class Clostridia; order Oscillospirales; family Oscillospiraceae; genus Evtepia. The sequence goes on along the minus strand of JABUSR010000046.1, from coordinate 3,555 downwards.
TTCCGCGCTGCAGCCTCCGAGCAGCTGACCATCTGGGCAGATCGGGCTAAGGTGGATATCATCAAGCACGGGGAGGGCTCTGATCCGGCCGCCGTGGTCTTTGATGCCATGAGTGCGGCCAGGGCCCGAAAGGCGGACGTGGTTATCGTAGATACTGCAGGACGGCTGCACAATAAGCAGAACCTGATGAATGAGCTGAACAAAATCCGCCGGGTCATCGACCGGGAAGGGGAGACCAGCACCAAGGAAGTCCTGCTGGTACTGGACGCTACCACCGGACAGAACGGGCTGATTCAGGCAAAGCAGTTCAGCGAGAGTGCTGGAATTACAGGGATTGTCCTCACCAAACTGGACGGCACGGCCAAGGGCGGTATCGTCCTGGCCATCGCCAAGGAAATGGGACTGCCTGTGAAATATGTGGGCCTGGGCGAAGGGATCGACGACCTGCAGCCTTTCCACGCAGAAGAGTTTGTACAGGCACTGGTATAAAAAGGAGCATACCATGAACCGAATCGACGGAAGAAAAAACGATGAACTCCGCCCTGTGGAGATCATTCCCAATATCAATAAATTTGCGGAGGGGAGTTGCCTTATCCGCTGCGGCAACACCCAGGTGCTGTGCACCGCCAGCGTAGAGGACCGCACCCCGCCCCACGTCCCCTATGGGGAGGGCTGGGTCACCGCTGAGTACTCCATGTTGCCCCGGGCCAACCGGGAGCGGAGCAGGAGAGACATCTCCAAGCTGAAGCTTTCTCCCCGTTCTGCTGAGATCCAGCGTCTGGTGGGGCGTGCCCTCCGGGCAGCGGTAGATATGAAAAAGCTGGGCGAGCGGGCCATCACCATAGACTGCGACGTTCTCCAGGGAGACGGAGGCACCCGCACGGCCTCGGTCACCGGTGGCTATGTGGCCATGTGCCTGGCTATCCGCAAACTCATGGAAGATGGAGAAATCCGGCAAAATCCCATCCTGTCCCCTGTGGCGGCGGTCTCCGCCGGTATCGTGGAGGATGAGGCCCTGCTGGACCTGTGCTATGAGGAGGACTCCAACGCCATGGTGGATCTGAACTGTGTCATGACCGGAGACGGCCGCCTGGTGGAGATCCAGGGTACCGGGGAGGGCCGGGCCTTTACCATCGAGGAACAGCAGAAACTGGTGGAGCTGTGTGCCAAGGGCATCCGGGAACTCCAGAAACTCCAGCAGGACATTCTGGGAGGAACGGCATAATGAAAGCAGTTCTGGCCAGCCATAATAAGAAGAAAATGGCAGAAATGCGGACCATCTTGGCCGAGGTGGGGGTAGAAATCCTTTCTCAGGCTGATGTGGGGGTGGATATCGAGCCGGAGGAAACCGGGACCACCTTTGAAGAAAATGCGCGGATCAAGGCAGAGGCTATCATGAAGGCCACCGGCCTGCCTGCTATTGCGGATGACTCTGGCCTGGTGGTGGACGCCCTGGGTGGAGCGCCCGGGGTCTACTCCGCCCGCTATGGCGGGGAGGGCCTGGACGACACGGGCCGCTGGCAGCTTCTGCTGAAGAATATGGAGGGTAAGACCGACCGGGCATGCCGGTTTGTCAGCGTCATCTGCTGCGCATTCCCCGATGGGACAGAGATCGTGTCCCGGGGGAAGTGTGAAGGTATGGTTGCCGATGGCCCCACCGGTGAGGGCGGGTTTGGCTACGATCCTGTGTTCTGGCTGCCTGAAATGGGCAAGTCGATGGCAGAACTGACTGCCGAGGAAAAGAACGGTATTTCACACAGGGGAAACGCCCTGCGGGAATTCAAGAAAGAATGGGAGAAGAAACAGAATGGAACTGACCAGTAAACAGAGAGCTCAGCTGCGGGGTATGGCCAACGGCCTGGATACCATCCTGATCATCGGGAAGGAGGGCATTGGCGAGAACCTGGTGAAGCAGGCCAACGATGCCTTGGAGTCCCGGGAGCTTATCAAGTGCCGTGTCCTGGAAAATTCCATGCTTACAGCCAGAGAGGCCGCTGAGGAGTTGGGCAAGTGCAGCCGCAGCGAGGTAGTTCAGGTGATTGGGACCAAGTTCGTTCTCTATCGGGAGAGCCACAATAAGGAAAAGAAAGATAAAATCGTACTGGTAAAAGATAAAAAGAAGGCAGCGATCCCGCGATAAAGAGAGGGGTCAACCTTGCACCCTGTGACCGTGCGAACAGGAAAGGATCAGGTGAAAACGACGTGAAAATCGGAATTTACGGCGGGACCTTTGACCCGCCTCATCTGGGACATATGGAGGCGGCGCGTGCCGCTATGCAGCAGCTGGAGCTGGACCGACTGATCATCATCCCTGACTTTGAGCCCCCTCACAAGGGGCTATCCAGTGACACAGCCAGCCCCCAGCAGAGGCTGGAGATGGCGGCGCTGATGGCCGACGGACTGGGCCCCCGGGCGGAGGCTTCCGACATGGAGTTGAAGCGGGAGGGTAAGAGCTACACGGCAGACACCGTGGAGGAACTTCATGAGATGTTCCCGGATGACGAGCTGTGGTGGCTTATGGGAACGGATATGTTCCTGACTGTACAGAACTGGTACCAGCCGGAGCGCATCTTCCGGTACGCTGGGCTGGCGGCCTTTTCCCGCAGCCATGATGACACAGGCGAGATGTTTGAGGAACAGAGCCGGTATCTGTCGGAGCGGTTCCACGCCCGGACGACCATCGTGAGCCTGCCCCAGGTTCGGGAGATTGCATCCCGGGACCTGCGTAGGATGCTGGCCGCCGAATGGAACGGCGGCAATGTGGACCCGGCCGAGTATCTGTATCAGCCCATCTACGGGTATATCCTGAAGGAAGGGCTCTTTGGCACCAAGGCCGATTTGAAGAACCTAAGTGACAAGCACCTGCGGGCCGTTTCCTACTCCATGGTGCGGGCCAAGCGGCTGCGCCACATCAAGGGAACGGAGGAGACAGCAGTGGCCCTGGCCAAGTTCTGGGGCGTGGATCCGGACAAGGCCCGCCGGGCGGCCATCCTGCACGACTGCACCAAGTACTGGGAACTGGGTCCCCAGGTGGAGACCTGCGACAAGTACGGCATAGAACTGGACGAGCTGGAGCGGGAGTCGGCCAAGCTTCTCCACTCCAAGACGGGGGCCGCCATGGCCAAGTACGTCTTTGGGGAGCCCGATGATGTCTATGACGCTATCTTCTGCCATACCACCGGAAAACCCGGCATGACTACCTTTGACAAGATCCTCTATCTGGCCGATTATATGGAGCCAAACCGGGACTTCGACGGGGTGGAGGAGATGCGCCGCCTGGTCTGGGAAGACCTGGATCAGGCCATGCTCCTGGGCCTGGAGATGAACGTGGAGGACCTGCAGGGCCGGGGGGTTCCCATTCATCGGAATACCCAGGGTACCTTGGATGAGCTAAGGGGGCGGTCCCAGTGAGGGGGCGCAGCCTTTCCGAGGAAGAGCGCAGGCAGAAGGAGAGAGAAGATCTTTCCCGCCAGCGCATCCAGGACCAGGCTTATGAGGAGGCACAGCGGGCGATCCATGCCAAGATTTACGGTGGGGGATACCGACCGGCCTTTG